>NZ_LNII01000102.1:0-39624 GCF_001463365.1 Enterobacter sp. 50793107
AGGGAAGCGATCGCCAAACTGCTGGATAGCGTGATCGAAAGCCCGCAGGTTGACGTCAGCGTGGCTGCCTTCCGCTCGCAAAAAGCCTATGTCACTGGCGAAGTCGTCAAATCTGGTCAGCAGGCAATCACCAATATTCCCCTGACGGTCATGGATGCCGTCAACGCGGCAGGCGGGCTTTCTGCCGATGCGGACTGGCGCAATGTGGTTCTCACTCACGAGGGGAAAGATTCGCGCCTCTCTCTGTATGCGCTGATGCAGCACGGCGACCTGACGCAAAATAAGCTGCTCTATCCGGGCGATATCCTTTTTGTGCCTCGTAATGACGCCCTGAAAGTCTTCGTGATGGGGGAGGTGATCAAGCAGAGCACGCTCAAGATGGACAGGAGCGGAATGACTCTTGCTGAAGCGCTAAGCAATGCGGGCGGCCTGAATCAGGATATGGCCGATGCGACGGGCATTTTTGTCATTCGCTCCATTGCCAAAGGCAACGACGCGGGAAAAATTGCCAACATTTATCAGCTTAACGCGCAGGATGCCTCCGCGATGGTGTTGGGCACTGAATTCCAGCTTGAGCCGTACGACATTGTCTACGTCACCACGGCACCGCTGTCACGCTGGAATCGCGTCATTACGCAGCTCGTGCCGACCATCAGTGGCGTTCATGACCTGACCGAAACGGTCCGTTACATCAGATCGTGGCCGCAATAATGTTTGATTCCATCTTAGTGGTCTGCACCGGCAATATTTGTCGCTCGCCGATTGGCGAGCGGCTGTTGCGTCAGCTGCTACCGGGAAAACGGATAACCTCGGCAGGTATCTATGGGCTGGAGGGCAGCCCGGCGGATGTCAGCGCTCAGGACGTGGCCAGGCGACATGGGATCTCACTTGAGGGACATCGCGCGCGCAAACTGACCCCGCAGATCATGCGGGAATCGGATCTGATTCTGGTGATGGAACCTGCCCATCTTCGCTTTATCTCTGACATGGCCCCGGAAATTCGCGGCAAATCGCTGCTTTTTGGGCAATGGCTGGGGCCGCAGGACATCCCAGATCCCTATTGTAAAAGTCGTGAAGCGTTCGATTATGTTTTCGGTCTGCTGGGCAAAGCCAGTCAGGAATGGGCTCATCGTTTGAGTCAACAAGGAATGAAGCGTTAATGTCGTCTTACACAACAGACAGTTACGGTGCGGCAGCACCGGAGAACCATGAAATCGATCTCATTAGCCTGCTCGGCGAGGTGATCGATCACCGTGCAGTCATTTTATCGATAACTTTCCTGTTCACCCTGCTGGCGGGGCTGTATGCCTTTCTGGCCACGCCCGTTTATCGCGCTGATGCCTTAATCCAGGTAGAAGGAAAGCAGGATAACAGCCTGCTCAAAAATTTAAGGCAGTTTGGGAGTGAGATGTCTCCCGATGTCGAACCTGAAATTCTTCTGCTTAAATCGCGGATGATCCTGGGCGCAACCGTCGATGAATTAGGCCTAACGCAGCACGTGACGCAGCGTACGTTCCCGGTAGTGGGACGACTGTGGGCACGGTTGCAGGGCCGTAAACCGGCGACGGTTGCCCTTGGCTGGCTGCAACTTCCCCCTGTTGAAGGAAAGCCTCGCACCCTTGTGCTCACTGTGCTGGAAAAAGGGGCATACCGGCTGGAGGGGGATAACTTTTATGCCGAGGGCAGGGAAGGGAAACCATTGGAAAAAGCTGGCGTTTCACTGCTGGTGGTGAAAATGAATGCGCCAACGGGCACGCAATTCACGGTGCAAAACAGCACCCGTCTGGAAGCTATCAATACGCTCAGCACCCAATTTAGCGTCGTTGAATCGGCAAAGCAGAGTGGGGTGCTGACGCTCACGCTGACCGGAAACGATCCTGAGCGCATTGCGCATGTGCTTGACCGGATTGCCAACAACTATCTGCAGCAAAACATTGCGCGCCAGGAAGCACAGGATGCCCGCAGTCTTGCATTTTTGCAGAAGCAGTTGCCTAAAATCAGAAGCGAACTGGATCTGGCTGAAGAGCGGCTGAATCAGTATCGCAAACAGCGTGACTCGGTGGATCTCTCCCTGGAAGCGAAATCGGTTCTCGAGCAGATTGTGAATATCGAAAACCAGCTCAACGAGCTGACGTTTCGTGAGGCGGAGATTTCTCAGCTGTTCAAGAAAGAGCACCCGAACTACCGCGCCTTGCGTGAAAAGCGTCAGACGCTTGAGCAGGAGAAGGTTCGCCTTAATCAGCGTGTCGCCGCCATGCCATCGACTCAGCAGGACATTTTGCGCCTCAGTCGGGATGTGGAGTCAGGCCGCACCATTTATTTGCAGCTCCTCACCCGTCAGCAGGAGCTGAACATTTCGCGCTCCAGCGCCATTGGTAACGTGCGAATTATCGACAGCGCGGTGACGCAACCCGATCCCATCAAACCGCGAAAGCTGGTGGTCATCGTCTTAGGCATCCTGTTGGGGCTGATATGCTCAATGGGGCTGGTCCTGGTCCGCATGGCGCTCAGACGCGGCATCAACACCTCCGAGCAACTGGAAGGGCTTGGCGTACAGGTGATGGCCACCTTGCCCCGTTCCCAGTGGCTGTGGAAAAAAACCAACCTGCGTAAAAAACGCGTATTTGGCTCACGCTGGAGACACAAGATTGTCGATGTCCCTTTCCTGCCGGTTGATCGGCCTGCGGATGTTTTTGTCGAGGCCGTGCGGGGGCTGCGCACCAGCCTGCATTTCACCTTGCAGGATGCCGCTAACCGGATCGTGATGATTTCAGGCCCAACGCAGGACTGCGGTAAAACCCTTGTCAGCACCTCGCTGGCCGCGATTGAGGCGCAGGCCGGGCTCAGGGTGTTATTCATTGATGCGGATATGCGCGAAGGCTATGTACACAACATCTTCGATCTGAAAAACCATACCGGGCTTTCCGACGTGCTTGACGGAAAATGTCATTTCCAGGCGGCGATTCAGCGCTATGAGAAAGGCAACATTGATGTGCTAACCTGCGGGCCGGTTCCGTTACGCCCCTCTGAACTGCTGATGAGCGAACGCTTCAGGGCGTTAATGACCTGGGCAGACGAGCATTATGATCTTGTGATCCTCGATACCCCGCCGGTGCTGGCCGTAACCGACGCCTCAGTGGCTGCCCCGGTGGCCGCCACCTCGCTGCTGGTGGCCCGCTATGGTAAAACCAGCCTCAAAGAGATGGAGAACAGCATTAAGCGTTTGCAGCAAACGGGGGCGCATATCAACGGCACCGTGCTGAATGATGTGGTGAAATCGGCAGCGCTGTATTACCGTGCAGGCTATGGCCATTACGAGTATGGCCAACGCCCGACACGGCAACCGCGCAAGGATTAGTGCTTCACCAGCGTGGCAAAGTAATACACCAGCGGAATGGCGAGGATCCAAAGACCAACGGGGATTTCTCGCCATTTTCCTGCAATCGCTTTAATGACGATGTAAAACAGCAGCCCTCCCGCAATCCCTGTCCCGAAGCTGTTGGCAATCAGCGTAATCATTACCATCATCAGCACCGGCAGCCCGTCGGTGAAGTTTGCCAGATTCACCTTACGCAGGCCGCTGAACATATTCAGGCCGATCAGGATCAGGGCAGGGGCGGTGGCTTCTTTTGGGATCATGAGCGCAACGGGCGTAAACAGCAGCATCAGCAAGAACATGACCGCAGCGGCCAGCGCCGTCATGCCGGTTTTCCCCCCCGCTTCTGCGGCCGCGGAGGATTCGATCAGCGCCGTGGCGGCAGGAATACCCACCCACGGGCCAATCGCGGCGGCAATCGAGTCCACCATAAACGGGCGATTGATGTTTGCCATATTGCCCTCTTCATCCAGCAACCCGGCTTCACCTCCCACCGCCAGCGTGGTGCCCATGGTGGAGAAAAACTCCGATGCGAAAAAGACAAACAGGAACGGCAGGAAGGCAATATTCAGCGCGCCCAGCATGTCGATATGGCCCAGCACCGGCGTCAGTGAGTGAGGCATGTCAATAAAGCTGGCAGGAAGGTGGGTCACCCCCATCGGAATGCCTACGAGGGTGGCAAACAAAATGGCCCACAAAATGGCGCCCGGAATGCGACGCGCCTGCAGGGCAATGGCGAGGAACAGACCGCTGAGCGCCACCAGCGCGCCTGGGGAGAGAAAATCACCCAGCATCAGCGCGTTCGTTTTTGCGTTAGCCAGCACCAGCCCGGCATTGCGAAAGCCCAGTACGGCGACAAAAAGACCGATAGAGGCCGTCAGTCCCAGTTTGATGGACTGCGGTACGGAGCGGGTCACAACCTCTCGCAGGCCAAAACGGGTGAGCAGGAAGAACAAAATTCCCGACCAGCAGGCAATGCCCAGACCAATTTGCCAGCCGATGCCTTCACTGCCCGCCAGCGTTACCCCAACCAGCACTGAGCCACCAATGCCGGGCCCGACAATAAACGGCAGGTTGGCGTAAAACGCCATCAGCAGCGTACCGGCCACAAACACCAAAATGGTGCCGGTGGTCGCCGCGCCTTTATCCATCCCGCCCACGGCCAGCAGCCCCGGGATGACCACCAGCAAATAGGCGGCGGCGAGAAAACCGGTGAGACCGGCCAGACACTCTGTGCGCACGGTACTGCCGCGCGTATGCAGTGCAAAACGACGTTCAAGCCAGTTCCCTGGTGCTGGCGAATTAACGGTATTGTCGGCCATTATCCGGCTCTCCTTCGGTATTATTGTGTGGTGTCCGGGGTTTCCCGGTAAGAAATCAGCGGATCGACAATCTGGCGCGTGCTGCCATCGGTCAGTCCAAGATCGGTTAAATGCGGCCCGGTGTTGCAGGCAAGGCACGTCCCTTCAATGGCTTTAAATACTCTGTATGGCGGCTCCCAGTCGGCAATCTGGCTGCTGCGTTCACGCAGTTCACGAAACTGGCGCGCCAGTTCCGCAGGGGCGAGTTCTGACAACATCCCCGCAATGGGCATCGCCACATGGGCAATCACGTCCCCGTTCTGGACCAGCGCCATCCCGCCACCGCTTTGGATCAGCGTGTTGGCGGCCAGTGCCATGTCATCAGGATTGCGTCCCAGTACCACCAGGTTGTGTGAGTCATGGGAGTAGCTGGTGGCAATGGCCCCCCGCAGCTCTCCCCAGCCTTCCAGCAGGGCGATTTGCGGTTTTGCCGCATGGCGCGCGTGGCGGTGCTGAACCCAAATCAGGCTAAAACCAGCCGGTATCTCAACGCGTCCGTCACGTACCCGGGCGTCGGTTTCTCCCCAGCGGGTAAAACGTGCGCCGCTGATATGACGCAGGCGCGCCACACCGTGGTTTGCGTTGTCGATGCGCATGTAAAAATCTCTGGCGGTCAGCGACGACAGGCGCACGGTATCCCGGGGCAGCGTCAGGGGCGTATCAACAATCGGCTCGATCATCGCTCCGTTACGGGCAATGCATTTTCCGGCGACGTACACCCGGCGAGCCGTCAGTTTATCCAGTGAATCGAACACCACCAGATCCGCACGACGACCCGCGGCAATCAGCCCGAGATCGTTACGCTGCAGGCGCAGGGAAGCATTCAGGGTGGCAAACCGCAGCGCGTCCGTCGCCGGAAGGCCATGTTCAATCAGCAGGTTGAGCAGGGCGATGATGCCGCCTTTTTCCATCAGGATGTCCGGTGGGACATCATCAGTGCAGACCGTGATTTGTGACGACAGATGCGGCAGCGTTTTCAGCGCGCTGACGATATCAGGCAGCAGATAAGGATGCGAGCCGCGGATCTCCAGCGTCAGCCCGGCGCGTAATTTTTCCAGCGCATCGTCGGCGGAGGTGAGTTCATGATCGGAGGTGACGCCCGCCGCCAGATACGCCTGTAAATCCGCGCCGCTCAGACCACGCGCGTGACCTTCAATCAGCTTCCCACTTTCCAGCCCGGCCTGCAGGATCTCAAGCATACGCTGACTGCCATTCAGCACCCCGTGCATGTCCATCACTTCCGCCACGCCGCGCACTTCGGGCCAGCCAAGCAGGGTATTCATCTCTTCGCCCGCAAAGTCTGCGCCGGACATCTCCAGCCCCGGTGTGGAAGGAACGCTCGATGGCGCCGCGACCATTACCTGCAGTGGCAGGTTGCGGCTCGCCTCAATGGCAAAGCGGACGCCCTCAATCCCCAGCACGTTTGCCAGTTCGTGCGGATCCCAGAACACCGCGGTGGTGCCCTGCGCCAGTACGATCTCTGCGTAGCGGGCGGGCAGCAGGTGCGAGCTTTCAAGGTGAACATGCGTGTCCATTAGCCCCGGAGAGAGAAACTGGTTATTCAGGTCATGCGTCTCAAGCGCATCGTTGCGGCTGCCGCGCGGATGGACGCTGGCGATAAGCGAGCCGACGATGCCCACATCCGCGTCGCGGATCTCACCGGTTGCCATATCAACAACTCGGGTATGCGTAAGCAACAGGTCAAACGGCGTTTCGCCTCGTGCAGCCTTCACGGCGCGGCGTCGGGTTTCGGCAGTCATGCAATTAACAGTTCCAGCATTGAAATATTGACGTTACTCTATGCACCCGGCAAACGTTTGCCCAGCTGATAAAATTTATCGCCCGATAACCCCGGGTTATTCTGTGACGCGTGTAATGGATAATGATGACGGAACCCTGGCAGCGCTTGCCTGCGCTCTCCCTTCGGCAGCTACAGTATTTTGTCACTCTGGCGCAGCTGCGTCATTTTACGGATACCGCCAGTAAACTGGCCATCAGCCAGCCGGCACTCAGCAGCGCCCTGCGGCAAATCGAAACCGTGCTCGGCGGTAAACTGGTCAACCGTACCGCGTCGGCGGTCACGCTGACCGAGCTGGGTCACGCCATTCTGCCACACGCCCAGCGGGTGCTCAGCGTGGCGCAGCTGGCGTTTGATGATATGCAGCAGATTGTGCAGGCCGGCGGCGACGGTACGGTGCGGATCGGTCTGGTGCCTTCAGTCAGTTCGCTACTGTTTCCGCTGCTGCCGCAGACGCTGGCGCAAGCCTTTCCACGTCTGCGGGTGGAGTTTCACGACCAGACCAACGATGCGCTGGTGGCGCAACTGCTGAAAGGGCAGATTGATTTTGGCATCGGGGCGCTGGACAACTCGGTACCCGAACAGCTGGACGTGTTCCCGCTGCAGGAGGATCCGTTTGTGGCCGTGTTGCACTGCGACGATCCGCTCGCCGCGTCGGCACATGTTCCCTGGAAACAGCTGGTGGGCCGGGATATTGCCGTTTTCTCAAAAGGCAATATTCAGCGGCTGGTCAATGCGCTTGCCGAAAGCCACCGTCTGTCCCTGCAGACCCGTTATCAGGTGGACTATATCGAGACATTATACGGGCTGGTGCGCTCGAAGCTTGCCGTGGGGATATTGCCTCAGCTTTACACCACCCACCTGCAGGACTCGCAGCTTAAGGTGGTTCACCTTCAGCAACCGGCCCTGGCGCGCACGGTGGCGCTGATGCGTGCCCCGCAGGCGCTGCCTCCGCTCATTGAATCCTGCTTTACCCTGATGGTTGATACCTTACGCACCAGGTAGGGCGACACTTCTTTACAGCGAAACGGCGCGCAGCTCGCTAAGATGACTTTCGTTAAATCACGAGGTCACAATGGAAAACCGCAAATTCAGCCAACTGCGCCGCTGGGCGCGGGAAGGGATCATACTCGTACTGCTGGCGCTGGCCGTGATGTGGGGTGTGGATCAGTACCGCAAGCCGACATTACCCGCCACGTTTAGCGCTACCCCAATGCAGGGTATTGATGGCTCAGTACATGACATTGCTGCACTCAGTCAGGATCGGCCGCTGCTGATTTACGTCTGGGCGACCTGGTGCAGCATCTGTCGTTATACCACGCCTGCGGTCAATAGGCTGGCAGAAGAGGGCGGGAACGTGGTGAGTATTGCCATGCGCTCTGGTGATGACGCTAAGCTTGCGCGCTGGGTCGAAAAGAAGCAGCTGAAAATGCCGGTGATTAATGACGAAAACGGTGCGCTGTCACAGCAATGGCAGGTTAGCGTAACGCCGACGCTGGTGCTGGTCTCTAAAGGCAATGTCGTCAGTACAACAACGGGCTGGACAAGCTACTGGGGATTAAAAGTCAGGATGTGGTGGGCAGGGTTATAAAAATAGCCCCTCTTCCGGTGGAAGAGGGGCTGTGTATTACTTCGCCAGAACTTCCTGCGCAGTACGCTCAACCAGAGACAGCAGGGTTTTGATATCCTCCAGCGTCACGGTTGGGTTCAGTAGCGTCAGCTTCAGACAGGTCACGCCGTTATGCTCGGTCACGCCGACGTTTGCACGGCCGGACTCCAGCAGCGCATCACCAATTTTTTGGTTCAGCAGGGCGATACCTGCATCATCTGCCTGCACCTCGCCACGGAAGCGGAACAGCACGCTTGCCAGCTGTGGCTGCATAACCAGTTCCAGTGCGGGCTGCTCTTTCACATAAGCTGCAACCTGCTGTGCCAGCGTCACGCCGTGATCGATAATCGCCGCGTATTGCTCCTGACCCAGCGCTTCCAGGCTCATCCACAGCTTCAGCGCGTCGAAACGGCGTGTGGTCTGCAGCGATTTGGAAACCAGGTTCGGCACGCCGGCTTCTTCGTCGAACTCAGAGTTCAGGTAAGCCGCCTGATAGCGCATCAGCTCATAGTGGCGCGCTTCCTTCAGCAGGAATGCACCGCAGCTGATGGTCTGGAAGAACTGTTTGTGGAAGTCCAGAGTAACGGAATCCACCAGTTCAATGCCGTCCAGGTAGTGGCGATACTGCTCAGACATCAGCAGTGCGCCGCCCCAGGCCGCATCAACGTGTACCCAGATGTTCTGCTTCGCCGCCAGTTCAGCAATGGCACGCAGCGGGTCAATAGCACCGGCATCGGTGGTCCCTGCTGTCGCGACAATCGCCAGAATCTGTTCGCCGTTGGCGTTGCACTGCTCGATTTTCGCCGCCAGATCGGTCAGATCCATGCGAGAGAATTCGTCAGTTTTCACCTGCACGACGGACTGATAACCCAGACCCATCAGCGCCATGTTTTTCTGCACGGAGAAGTGCGCGTTTTCGGAGCACAGTACGCGGATCTTACGCAGATCGCCCGTCAGACCATCCTGCTGGACAGAGTGACCCTGACGTGCGAAGAACGCATCACGTGCCAGCATCAGACCCATCAGGTTGCTCTGGGTGCCGCCGCTGGTGAAGACACCCGCGTCGCCAGCCTGATAACCCACGCGGGTACGCAGCCATTCGATCAGTTTGATCTCAATAATGGTTGCGGACGGGCTTTGATCCCAGGAGTCCATGCTCTGGTTAGTGGCGTTAATCAGCACTTCCGCCGCCTGGCTAACGACCAGGCTTGGGCAGTGCAGGTGCGCCACACACTGCGGGTGATGAACGGACAAACTGTCTTTCAGGAAGAACTCCACGGCGCGTTCAATCGCCGCTTCGTTGCCCAGCCCTTTCGGGTTGAAATCCAGCTTAATGCGATCGCGCAGTTCCGCGACCGTTTTGCCCTGATACATCTCAGGCTGTTTCAGCCACTGCATCACAGCCTGAGTGCTTTGTTCAATCGCCTGCTGGTAAGCTTCAATGCTCTGCGCAGAGGAGAACAAAATTGGGTTTGAATCAGACATCGTAATCAACAACTCCGGTTACGCCGGGCGAACGCCCGCAGCAAGCAGTGCCTGCTCGAATTTATCCAGGAAGACTTTCAGCTCATCATCGCTGATCAGCAGAGAAGGCAGCAGACGCAGAACGATACCGTTACGACCACCGCGCTCCAGAATCAGGCCGGCTTCGAAGCACTTCTTCTGAATCAGTGCAGACAGCTCGCCATCACCCGGGAAACAACCCATGTGGTCAGCGGCTTCGTGTGGCTTAACGATCTCAATACCGATCATCATGCCCAGACCGCGAACGTGGCCGATAACCGGATAGCGTTTCGCCATCTCGTTCAGCTGGCCTTTCAGCCATTCGCCCTGTGCAGCCACTTTGCCAGCGATGTTCTGGTCTTTCAGGATCTTCAGCGTCGTCAGACCGGTTGCCATCGCCAGCTGGTTGCCGCGGAAGGTGCCGGTGTGGTGACCTGGTGCCCATGCATCGAACTGCTTTTTGATACCCAGCACAGCCAGTGGCAGACCGCCACCAACGGCTTTAGACATCACGATGATGTCTGGCTCAATGCCCGCGTGTTCGAACGCGAAGAATTTACCGGTACGGGCAAAGCCTGCCTGAACTTCGTCCAGGATCAGCAGAATGCCGTGTTCCTGAGTCACTTTACGGATGCGCTGCAGCCACTCAACCGGAGCCGGGTTCACGCCGCCTTCACCCTGAACGGCTTCCAGGATTACCGCAGCAGGTTTACGCACGCCGCTTTCAACGTCGTTGATCAGGTTTTCGAAGTAGTAGGTCAGCGCTTTCACGCCTGCTTCACCGCCGATACCCAGTGGGCAACGGTACTGGTGTGGGTAAGGCATGAACTGCACTTCTGGCATCATACCGTCTACCGCTTCTTTCGGAGACAGGTTACCGGTCACGGACAGTGCACCGTGAGTCATACCGTGGTAACCACCCGAGAAGCTGATGATACCGCTACGGCCGGTGACTTTTTTCGCCAGCTTCAGCGCCGCTTCCACGGCGTCAGCACCGGATGGACCGGTGAACTGCAGGCAGTACTCTTTGCCCTGACCAGGCAGCAGAGAGAGCAGGTATTCGGAAAACGCGTCTTTCAGAGGCGTAGTCAGATCCAGAGTATGTAACGGCAAGCCGCTGGTAATGACATTTTGGATGCTTTTCAGCACATCAGGGTGGTTATGGCCAAGCGCGAGAGTGCCTGCGCCTGCTAAACAGTCAAGGTATTCTTTATTATCTGCATCGGTGATCCACACGCCTTCTGCTTTAGTGATGGCTAAAGGCAGTTTGCGCGGATAACTCCTGACGTTAGATTCAAACTCGGCCTGACGGGCCAGATAGGTTTCGTTGCTTTTGTGGGCATCTACGGTGTCAATACGGACTTTATCCGTCATCATATCACTCCTACAACCGCCGCTTCGTTATGAGCCACGATTGAATAAAAAGTTAAAAAACAGATGGGGGCCTGAAAAAAACGCCGCCAATATAGAGCCTTTTGCCACGGGGCTCAATGGTTAATTTGTTTACTGTTTTGTGACATGGGGCACAGGGGACGGAATATCCCCGTTTTGAGAAAGAAAATTATGTGTTATGGCAAATAAAAACAGCCGGTTACGTGCTAACTGCCTTGAGGGTAAAATCATAAAAAAGAGTGTGACAAATCGTGCCATTTTTCCCTGAAAGGGAGGTTGACCGCCTCCTTAGCCTGCTTATTACTGCGACAGGGCTAAAAAGCGGTGGTCATCATAGATGCGTAATGGAATTCCGCATTAAAAATGGACTTTCAACGCGCGTGGTTTCCCGATGGGTTTCACCGTGAATAATATGCAGAGCACTGAGGCGACCAATTTCATAATGCGGCAATTGAACCGTTGAAAGAGGCGGAAGAAAGAGTTCTCCAATGCCCACCATATTGTCATAGCCGATAACTGCGATATCTTCAGGGATGCGAATCCCTTGCGCCAGCAGGGTCTGGTAAACCATCAATGCGATACGATCGTTGCCGCAGATAACCGAGTCGAACTGGGGAAGGCCATTCTGAATGCGCGCCTGCAGAACTGACGGAATGTCGCGATAGTGCTCGTCCCCAAACGCCATATAACTATGATCCAGACGGTCCGGGTCGAGCCCCGCTTCACGGCATGCACGTTCCAGCCCGTGACGGCGTCGGGTTGTGGCCAGATGATCTGCGGGTAAATGCAGGCACAGGGGCTGTCGATAGCCTGCGGCGAGTAACGCCTGTACGGCGGCGTACTGCCCCTGTTCATCATCAGGAATATAGCTGGCGACCTCTTCATCGATACTTTCGCAGTTGGCCAGCACGCAGGGAAGGGTAAGGAGCTTGGCCGGGAGAGGAACCTGACGTAATCCCATGGTGGTGTAAATAATGCCGTCCGGGCGGTGAGAGAGCAGCAGATCGACGATTGCCTCCGGGTTGTCATCGGTAAACATATTCATGACGAAACTGTTCCAGCCGTGCATCCGGGCCGTCTCTTCAATGGACAGCGTAATCTCCACCGAGAAAGGTGTCGTCACCGTATCGAGTGCCAGCACGCCTATGGTTTTTGGCGAGGCATGCGCGCCGCGTACTTTCTTGGCGGAAAGATCGGGTACGTAGCTGGTCTGCTCAATAGCCTGCTGTACGCGTGCCAACGTTTCCGGTTTAAGGCGCTCCGGGTTGTTAAGCGCGCGTGAGACGGTCATCAGCGATACGTTAGCCAGCTTTGCGACGTCCTTCAGGGAAGCCATTTTCTTACTCCGTTAATGTCACGTGTTAAAGAGTATACAACTAAGTTACTGATGTAAAAGGAAAGGGGGTATGTGAGTGGAGCCAGACAGGCTTCATTGATGAATAATTGATCGCGATCTCACTTCTGTAATGTTAACGTTAACTTTCGTGATTAACATCATGAATCTGCTCCAAACCGCATGAGTAACGCTCAATGTTAACGTTACCATTTTGTCATTACTCCAACATGAGAATGCCATGATGAAAACGCATCACTCTCACAGCTATCCCTTATTGAGCGCATTACTGTTTTTCTTTTTTGTCACCTGGTCTTCTTCCGGCTCTTTGCTTTCCATCTGGCTCCACCAGGAGGTGGGCTTAAAAGCGGGCGACACCGGCATTATCTATGCCGTGCTTTCTGTCTCCGCGCTTTTCGCTCAAATCTGCTATGGATTCATTCAGGACAAACTTGGTCTGCGCAAGAACCTGCTCTGGTTTCTGACCAGCCTGCTCATTCTTTCTGGTCCGGCCTTTTTGCTGTTTGGTTATCTGCTGCAGATTAACGTCTTACTCGGCAGTATTTTCGGCGGGATTTATATCGGCCTGACGTTTAACGGTGGGATAGGGGTACTGGAGTCCTATACCGAGCGTGTCGCCCGCCAGAGCCATTTTGAGTTCGGCAAGGCGAGGATGTGGGGATCGCTTGGCTGGGCGGTGGCAACCTTTTTCGCGGGACTTCTGTTTAACATTAATCCGAAGCTGAACTTCGCTGTCGCGAGCTCTGCAGGACTGCTGTTTTTTGTTTTGCTGGCGCGTCTCAGGGTCTCTTCCGCCCCGCACGCCATGCAGGAAGCGGTGTCAGGCGGTAAAGTCACGCTGGAAGATGCATTGCGTCTGCTGACGCTGCCGCGGTTCTGGGCGCTGGTATTTTTTGTTATCGGCACCTGTATTTATGGCGTTTACGACCAGCAGTTCCCGGTCTATTTCTCCTCCCAGTTCCCGACGTTACAGGAAGGAAACGCCATGTATGGCTATCTCAACTCCTTCCAGGTTTTTTTTGAGGCGGCGGGCATGTTCTGCGCCCCATGGCTGGTGAATCGCCTTGGCGCAAAGAATGGCCTGATTTTTGCGGGAATGGTGATGGCGATGCGTATGGTGGCTTCGGGGCTGGTTGAGGGACCGGTACTGATCTCCATTACCAAGCTATTACACGCGGTCGAACTGCCCGTTTTGCTGGTCTCAATTTTTAAATACAACAGCTTACATTTCGATAAACGGCTCTCTTCCACCCTCTATCTGGTGGGCTTTGCCTGTACCAGCTCGGTGATCGCCTCGGTCCTGTCGCCGCTGGCGGGTTACAGCTATGAGAAATACGGCTTCGCCCAGTCCTATCTCATTATGGGGCTGTTAGTTTTCAGCACCACGTTTATCTCCATCTTCCTGTTGCGCTCGGGTAAATCCTCTTCAGACCCGCTCATGGCGCAACCTTCCACTATCTGATCGAAAGAGTAGAAAAATGGCGTATTCAATTACTAAAGCAGAGCAGGAACTTCAGTCCAGACGCGAAGGGCTCAACCTGCGCTGGTATCCGCGTTACCACCTCGCTGCGCGCGCTGGCTGGATGAACGACCCAAATGGCCTGGTCTGGTTTGACGGCTGGTATCACGCTTTTTACCAGCATCATCCGTACTCCACCCAGTGGGGGCCTATGCACTGGGGCCATGCGCGTAGCAAGGATTTAGTTCACTGGGAACATCTCCCCGTTGCGCTGGCGCCGGAAGGGCCTGAAGACAAGGATGGCTGTTTTTCCGGATCGGCGGTGGTGGATGGCGATACGCTGGCGCTGATTTACACCGGACATAAATTCCACGGCGATCCTGATGACGAGGCGAATCTCTACCAGGTGCAATGTCTGGCGACCAGCCGTGACGGCATTCATTTTGTCCGGCAGGGAATGATCGTTGATACCCCGCCAGGTCTGCATCACTTCCGCGACCCGAAAGTGTGGCGTGAAGGGGAGAGCTGGTACATGGTTGTCGGTGCGCGGGACGGTGAGACGGGCCAGGTGCGTGTATATCGTTCTGCCGATCTGCGTGAGTGGCAGGATATGGGCGTGCTGGCGGTGGCTGAAAAGGAGATGGGCTACATGTGGGAATGCCCGGACTTTTTCACGCTCAATGGCAAACGCGTGCTGATGTTTTCGCCTCAGGGGATGGCCGCTGAAGGATTCAAAAATCGTAATCTTTTCCAGAGCGGTTATCTGTTGGGCGAATGGCTGCCCGGGCAGCCTTTTGTGCGGGAAGGTGAGTTTGTGGAGATGGATCGCGGGCATGATTTCTATGCGCCACAAAGTTTCCTCACGCCTGATGGTCGCCGCATCGTTATCGGCTGGCTGGACATGTGGGAATCCTCCCAGCCGGAACAGGAGGACGGCTGGGCAGGCATGCTCTCTTTACCGCGCGAACTGACGCTTAGTGCGGATAACCGTCTGCAAATGCGACCGGCCAGAGAGGTCGAAGGCCTCCGGCGAGCGTGGTTCCCCTGGCCGGTCAGCACGTTGACTCATCAGCAGATGGCTCTGGTGGAACGCTGCGACGCGATGGAGGTTATTCTGCAGTGGGATTGTGCCAACAGCAGTGCCGAGCAGTACGGCATGAGTCTGGGAGAGGGGCTGCGCGTCTACGTGGATGCTCAAATGCAGCGTCTGGTTCTTGAGCGAAACTATCCGCAATATGGCCTGTGCGGGACACGAAGTGTCGCGCTGAACCTGGATAATACGCTTAGTCTGCGTCTGTTCTTCGACAGTTCATCCGTGGAAGTTTTTGTCAATGAAGGCGACGCGTGTTTAAGCAGCCGAATTTATCCTGAGGCAGGGCGAAGGGAAATAAATTTATTCGCCTGGGGAGGCTCAGCGTTACTCTTTGAAGCCGGAGCCTGGCAGCTGGAGTGACGACTTCCCGTTCATTCGCATGGTGAGTTTGCAATAAAGGGGCAGCCACCCCTTTATTGTTGCCGGTTTAGATCATCATTTTGACAGCTGGCTGTTCACAACAATCCCCTTTTCAACCACCAGCGTTAAGGTATATCCCTGTTTATGCCATTTACCGTTGTTTGGTTTCCATCCTTGCCCCAGCAGGAATGCCGCACCGTCATCGATGGTACCGTTCATTACCGCTTCGGCCTCGCGGGAGAGCTGTTTTAAATCACGCGATTGACTTTTATCTGAATTTGCAGTGCATTCGCCGTTAGCTTCCTCAACCTGCGTACATCCTGAATGAGCAAGCTCTTTTCTGTGTCTAGGTGTCATTTGTGCATGTTGCACCGCATGAGCCGCATTCGCAAAAGCCGCATTCATCGACGCGTTGCTGATCGCTGCCTGGCGTTGTGATTCTGCGAGATAACAGGTGTCTTTAGAAATGCCTTCATTAAGACACTCCTGCATCCTTGACGCCTTTGTTGCACATCCGCCGAGAAAATACGCTATGCCGAGTATGACTACAGTAAATATCGTTTTTTTCATTGCGCTAACATCTCAATTTTAATATATGCTGTGATGATAATAATTATTATAAAAATAACTATCACCGCTAATGACCAGTAAATGATTTTAATTTTACATCCCAGTAGATCATTTAATTGCGCTCTTGCTTTGATATAAACAAAGCATGTCATTGCAAGAGCAGACATCTAAATTATTTCAGGAATTTAAACGCAACTTGCGATTAATGGTTTTACTCTATGTGGTTGTTTTTAATTACCAGCCAAGCCCTATACCCGCCCCTACAGCATAATCGTTATTCGTTGTGGTGGTGACACCCGCTTTCACAATGGCATGTTCACCCGCATGGAAGGACGCGCCTACCGCAACGGCGCTTTCGTCATGAAAAGTCCCGGCACCCGCACTCACCATAAGCGTTTGATCCCGCTCGACTTGCGGCATTGAAGCGATAGCAACGGCACCGGCGATTCCACTACGGGACTCTTTTTTATTATCGTCCACGTCGTCTTTAAGGCTTTTAAACTGTGCGTTAGAACTTTTTTGCTGCTGAATAAGCATTTGTCGGGCCGCGTTGAGCTCCTGTGCTTGCCCGGCTGTTTGCGTAGTCAGCGTATTGATCTGTTTAACGGCGGCTGTATCAGTGACATTACGGGTGATAATCGTCGTCACGCCGTCTTTGCCCGGACGGCCATCACGACCATTAATGACCTGGTTGTGTTGACCGTCTAAATGTGTTGCCTGCGCGGTTTTCAACGCCGTTGCAGAACCATCAACAGAGGTTTGTATTGGGTCAACCGCAATTTGTTTCACGGGAGTTTTCTGCGGCGGCAGAACAGGCGTGGGCGCCTGACCAGGCTCAATATGCTGCCCGTCCAGGTGAGGGGCTAATAATACTGGCTGTGGTGCAACCGGTGTTTGTTGCGTCGGCAGGGTAATAACAGGTGTGGCAGTAAATTGCTCATTCTTTGCGGAAATATATGCGTCCCCCCAACTGGATGTAACCGGCGAGGTAGAGGCAAGAACTGCTGTGCCAGGAACAGAAGTTAAAATAAAAACAGATACGGCGGTTTTATTACATTTCATTTCCAAACTCTCATCAATAAAATTATTTCGCTATCCTGGCGGGAGGATATAACGTCTTGTTATATTTAATTTAAAAAAGGAGGTTGCGGTGATTTTTGCTAAATCACTTTTTTTGTAACGCGCAGCAACTATCCCGGATATTCACGTTTTATTTATTGATCTTCATCAATACTGGCACGCATGGCTAAAAAGGGGAGTTTGAGAGCGGATTGATCTACTCATTATAAAACAAGGAGTTAATTTTTATGGGGATTGACGGGCGTTCTTGGGTAAAACTAAGAATACATTAATCTTGCTTATCTGTTTTCGTCAAAAAATTACATTATTACGCCTGTTTAATTAATTTATTTAAAGCGTCTTTTGGTTTTCCTTTCTATTGATTTCGTTATTTGTTTTGAATGAAACTTTTATGATTGCCTCTGCAAAATATTTTCCACATGAAAAAATATCATGTTGTAACGGTTTAAAAACAACGAATTTATCGTGTTTAGGTAACAATGATTTAATTATCGCGAAACGTATAGCTAAAAAATACAGGAATGATCTCCCTACGATAAGCTGCGGCCACATGCTGCATGCGACTGGACTTGTAGAAACCCCTTGCACCGTGGCCTTCGCTACGGTTACACTAAATTCAAGCAAATGTTTGTATCTAGCTATTTGTTTTAAAAGTATTTTGACTCGGGGTGCCCTTCTTTGTGAAGGCTGAGAAATACCCGTATTACCTGATCTGGATAATGCCAGCGTAGGGAAGTCAGATGCCTTCCCTGGTCATCGCTTCTTCACGCAAGGCAGGAGCGAACCTATGCAGCCTGACCTGCTCGATTTACACGTTTTACATCACTTCCGAACCCGTTCCCCGCTCACGCACTGTATGACCAATGATGTCGTGCAAACCTTTACGGCCAACGTTCTGCTGGCGCTTGGCGCTTCTCCGGCAATGGTGATTGAAGCCGAAGAGGCCGAGCAGTTTGCCGGAATGGCCGATGCGCTGCTGATTAACGTCGGTACCCTCACCACGCCCCGCGCGCAGTCGATGCGTCGGGCTATTGAGAGCGCGGTGGCGGCAGGCAAGCCCTGGACGCTTGACCCGGTTGCGGTGGGCGCTCTGGCGTTCCGTACCCGCTTTTGTCATCAAATCCTTGCCCTGAAACCAGCAGCCATTCGCGGCAATGCGTCGGAAATTCTCGCCCTTGCGGGGATGAGCGCAGGGGGACGCGGTGTAGATACCACCGACACCGCCGCCGCCGCGCTACCCGCCGCGCAGGTGCTGGCTCGCCAGACCAATGCCATTGTGGCAGTGACGGGGGAGGTGGATTACGTCACCGACGGTCAGCGCACCCGAACGGTTGCGGGCGGCGATCCGTTAATGACCCGCGTGGTGGGCACCGGGTGTGCGCTCTCGGCGGTGGTGGCGGCGAGTTGTTCCCTGCCGGGGGAGCGGCTGGATAATATTGCCGCTGCCTGCGGATGGATGAAGCGTGCCGGAACGATCGCCGTTGCGCAGTCTCACGGGCCGGGAAGCTTTGCCAGCGCGTTCCTTGATGCGCTGCACAACCTGGAGACACAAGCATGAAACGAATTAATGCTCTGACGATTGCCGGTACCGATCCAAGCGGCGGTGCCGGTATCCAGGCCGACCTGAAAACGTTCTCCGCTCTTGGCGCTTACGGCTGCTCGGTGATCACCGCCCTGGTGGCGCAAAACACGCGCGGCGTGCAGTCGGTCTACCGTGTCGAGCCTGATTTTGTCGGTGCACAGCTGGACTCGGTATTCAGCGATGTGCGCATCGACACCACCAAAATTGGGATGCTGGCAGAAACGGATATCGTCGAAGCGGTGGCTGAGCGGCTGCAACGTTATCAGGTGCAAAATGTGGTGCTGGATACGGTGATGCTGGCTAAAAGCGGTGACCCGCTGCTCTCTGCCTCTGCTGTTGAGACATTGCGCAAGAAACTGCTGCCGCAGGTGGCGCTGATTACGCCAAATCTGCCGGAAGCGGCCGCACTGTTAGACGCGCCACACGCGCAGAACGAACGTGAGATGAAAGAGCAGGGGAACGCCCTGCTGGCGATGGGGTGCGGCGCGGTGCTAATGAAAGGCGGCCATCTCGATGACGATGAAAGCCCGGACTGGCTCTTTACCCGCGACGGTGAACTGCGTTTCACGGCCCCGCGCGTGCATACCAAAAATACCCACGGTACGGGGTGCACGCTCTCTGCCGCGCTGGCGGCGCTGCGTCCACGGCACAACAGCTGGGACGATACGGTACGCGAGGCCAAAACATGGCTCTCGGCCGCGCTGGCAAAAGCCGATACTCTGGAAGTGGGTCACGGTATTGGGCCGGTTCATCATTTTCATGCATGGTGGTAAGCCAGTATACTGGCAGTAAACACCACGCCTGAGAAAACAGAGATGGAACAAGCGCATACCCGGTTAATCGCTCAACTGAATGAACGGATCGCCGCGCCCGACAACATGCCGCTGTATCTGAAATTTGCCGAAACGGTAAAAAACGCGGTACGCAGCGGAGTGCTGGAGCACGGGAATATTCTGCCCGGCGAGCGCGATCTGAGCCAGTTAACCGGGGTGTCGCGCATTACCGTGCGCAAAGCGATGCAGGCGCTGGAAGAAGAGGGCGTGGTAACGCGCGCCCGGGGTTACGGGACACAGATCAACAACATCTTTGAATATTCGCTTAAGGAAGCGCGCGGGTTTTCCCAGCAGGTGGTGCTGCGCGGTAAAAAACCTAACACGCTATGGGTGAATAAACGGGTGGTGAAGTGTCCGGAAGAGGTGGCCAGCCAGCTGTCGGTACCCCCTGACAGCGAGGTATTCTTGCTTAAGCGCATTCGTTACGTTGACGATGACGCGGTGTCGATTGAGGAGTCCTGGGTTCCGGTTGAGTTAATTCATGACCCGGACGCAATTGGCATCTCGCTGTACGACTACTTCCGTAGCCAGAATATCTTTCCGCAACGCACCCGCTCCCGGGTCAGCGCCCGGATGCCGGACAGCGAGTTTCAGGCGCATATCAGTATGGATGACAAAATACCGGTACTGGTGATCAAGCAGGTTGCGCTTGACCAGCAGCACCGGCCGATTGAGTACAGCATCAGCTACTGTCGCAGCGATCTATACGTCTTTGTGTGCGAGGAGTAAGGCCTCGCGCGTCGGCGCGCAATCCCCGCCGCGGTGGCTGACCACCCAGGCCGCCACCGCATTTCCCAGCGTCACGGCATCCGCCAGACGCCATCCTGCCGCCAGACCGGCAAGCGTACCGCCCGCATGGCTGTCGCCTGCGCCAATGGTATCGACGACGGTGGCGGGAAACGCTGGAACATAACCCGATGCGTCGCCTTCATACCAGGCTGCGCCATCTTTGTCGTGACGAATAATCAGCGCGGCGCCATAACGGTGCTGCCACTGCACGCCTAAAGTATCAACGTCCATGCCAGCGCGCTCCGCGGCAATCTGCGCCTCCTGACGATTGAGCGACACGATGGGTTTCAGGGCCATGATCCGCGCCATCAGCGCGTCGGGAATATCAGCAATGCGGGGGCCAAAATCGATAAACGCGGTGATGTTTTCCAGCGACTCCAGCCAGCGTGTGAGCAGTTCGCCCGATGGCGATGCCAGCTGATAGCCGGACAGATACACCAGGCTACCCGGCGGGACGTTCAGCCCATCCAGCCAGTGCGGCTGCCACTGGTTCTCCACGCCGCTAAACGACATAAAGGTGCGTTCGCCGTCAGGCTCTACCAGCGCCAGACACCAGCCGTTATCGCCCGCTTCGGCCTCCACGGCGCTGTGCAGATCCTGTCTTGCCATGGCGTTACGGATGATCTCCGCCCATACGCCGTGGCCGACGGGCAGGGCGTTTTGCGCCGCAATGCCGAGCCGCTTCAGGGCGATGGCAATATTCAGCGCACAGCCGCCGATATTCACCCCTTGTTGTTTCAGCTCGATATCGCATCCGCGCCAGGGCAGGGCGTACGCGTCGGCGATCACGTCGATGACCGCCGCGCCCAGCACCGTGACCGGGCGTGTGGCCTGTAATGTTTCAAGACGCTGGGCTAACGTACTCATACGCCCTCCCTTTGCTCCCGGTAGTGCAGCAGTTTTTCGCAATAGTAGTCAAAATCGAGCCGGTTTTCGGTATCGAGTTCATCCTTCAGCGCCGGGTCAATCGCCTGCACCCCGTGCAGTGCCCCGCAGATGGCCGTTGCCATCGCCCCGATGGTGTCTGTATCTCCGCCGAGGTTGGCGCACAAAATCGCGCAGCGGTTAGGGTCCGTACCGGCCAGCTCCACCATCGCAATCGCCGCCGGAACGGACTCGATGGTGCTGGTGCCCGCACCAATAAGCTGATAAACCTGCTCGCTGGCGGAGTCGATACCGTGGGCTTCCCGCACGGTCTTAAGCGCCAGTTCAATACGAGCCGCCAGCGAGGCGCTGAAGGTGGTGGTATTCGCCTCCTGTGCGTAGCGGGCAATGCCGGGCAGGGCATCGACGATGTTCTGCCAGCGCTCACCGTCGATGGCGCGCGAAACCGCCCAGGCAATCACCACGGCCCCGGCGATGGCGAGGTCCGATTTATGCGTCGGGCTGGAGGCCAGCGCGACCTGCCCGACAAAATGTTCCAGCCGCGTCGCCGGTAGCAGGCAGCCCAGCGGGGAAGCCCGCATCGCCGCCCCGTTGGTCACACCGTTGTTGTCCAGTTCGCTGACGGGTTTGCCGTCGCGGATGGCGTTAAGCGCGATTTTTGAGGTGGGACCCAGCACGTTTTTATTAAAGGCATCGAAATCCAGCGCCCAGTTCAGGATGTGTTTGCCGATGACATCCGCGTCAATTTCCCCGTCGCATTCGATAATCGCATCGGCCAGGCACAGCGCCATCGAAGTATCATCGGTAAACTCCGCGCGCTTAAAATAGCAGGCCGCGTTATTCTCTGCCGGGCCGGGTAAGAAGCGGTCGATCCAGCCGAAGTGCGCTTTGACGCGCTTTCTTGGCCACAGCTCGGAGGGCATACCCATCGCATCCCCTAACGCCTGCCCGTAAAGAGCACCGAGAATACGTTCTTGTTTCATTTAACTTCCCCTTGTGTCAGCGCAGCATCGCCATCAACCACCTCAATTGCGGTGATCTCTTTGTCCGATTCGCGGAAAAACAGCATAAACAGCACGGCGATCACGGCAATCATGATCGCACCGAATGTCCACATTCCGGCCCAGTTGAAGGTCAGCCCATTCACCGGCTCTTTGTAAGCGAACATTTTTTCCATCATCACGCCGCCCAGGCGGTAACCCAGCAGGCTACCAAAGCCCTGACAGCACAGCGTAATCAGGCCTTGCGCAGCCGTACGCATATGCGCCGGCGCTTTTTTATCCACGTAGATATACGCGGTTACATAGTAGAAGTCGTAGCTCACCCCGTGCAGCAGAATGCCGAGGAACAGCAACGCATAAGTGAAGTATTGTTCCGCGCCACCGTAAACAAAGAAACCGTAGCGGATGGCGGCCGTGAGCAGGCCCAGTAGTAAGACCTTCTTAATACCAAAGCGTTTAGTGAAGAACGGCAGCGCCAGCATAAAGAAGATTTCAGAGAACTGGCCGAGCGTCATCCAGCCGGTGGCGTTTTTCATCCCCACTTCGGTGAGATAGCCGTTGGCGAAGATGTAATAGAAGGCCAGCGGCATCGCGAACAGGAAAGAGCAGAAGAAGAATACCAGGAAGTTTTTGTCGCGCAGCAGGATCAGCGCGTCCAGACCGAGCATCACTTTGAAATCCAGCTTGCCGGTACTTTTCGGCGGCGTATTCGGCAGGAAAAGGGCAAACACGCCCAGCAGGGCAGAGCTGGCTGCGGTCATCAGCAGCGGAATATTGGTATCAGAGATATCGCTATAGCCCAGCATCTGCGGCAGGAATCCGCATGCCAGACCGGAGGCGATCCAGCCGATAGTGCCCATCACGCGAATACGCGGGAAATCGGCTTCCACGTCATCGACGTTGGCGAAGGCAATACTGTTGGTCAGCGCAATGGTGGGCATATAGGTGAGAGAGTAGGCCAGCAGCAGCGGGAAGAAGGTGCTGAACTGGGTTTGCTGTGCGGCGAAGTACATCAGAATGGCACCGGCAAACATCAGCACCGCCAGCACTTTCTGGGCGGCAAAGAAGCGGTCGGTCAGCGAGCCGACGAGAATAGGCGACAGGATCGCCGCAATGGCCGTACAGGCGTAGGACCAGCCAATCTCCCCGGCGGTAAAGCCGCTTTTGCTCAGCCATAGCCACAGCGGCACAAACCACGCTCCCCAGATAAACCATTCAACAAACATCATGAATGACAGTTGGACTTTCGTTTTCATTGTTTAATCCTGCATGTCAGTGAGAGTACGCCTTTAACATACCATTCAATAATACCTTTAAAATACCTTTGTGGTGATTGTTTGATCAATGTAACAGTTTTGTTGTACACGAATCGAGCCAGCAGATTGTGCTGAAAAAAAATGCAAATGCTGGAAAATCTGTTAAGTCGGTACCAGGCTTAGTCTGCCCATAAAAAAGTGGGTCTGGATAAACACTCACCGACATGACGTCGGAATTACGGGAGCATCGCTATGACTGATATTGCGCAGTTGCTTGGCAAAGACGCCGACTGCCTTTTACAGCATCGTTGTATGACCATTCCAGCCGACCAGCTTTATCTGCCCGGCCACGACTACGTTGATCGCGTGATGGTGGATAACAACCGTCCACCGGCCGTGCTGCGAAATATGCAGACGCTCTATAATACCGGGCGGCTGGGCGGTACCGGGTATCTCTCGATTCTGCCGGTTGACCAGGGCGTTGAGCACTCGGCAGGCGCCTCCTTTGCAGCCAATCCGCTCTACTTTGATCCGAAGAACATTGTTGAGCTGGCGATTGAAGCAGGCTGTAACTGTGTGGCCTCTACCTATGGCGTGCTGGCGTCTGTTTCACGGCGTTATGCCCACCGCATTCCTTTCCTCGTCAAACTGAACCACAACGAGACGCTCAGCTACCCAACCGAATATGACCAGACCCTCTACGCCAGCGTGGAGCAGGCGTTCAATATGGGCGCAGTAGCGGTTGGGGCAACGATCTACTTCGGCTCTGAGCAGTCCCGTCGTCAGATTGAAGAGATTTCCGCCGCCTTTGAACGCGCCCATGAACTCGGGATGGTGACCGTGCTGTGGGCGTATCTGCGTAACTCCGCGTTTAAAAAAGACGGGGTGGACTACCACGTCTCAGCTGACCTGACCGGTCAGGCGAACCACCTGGCCGCAACCATTGGCGCTGACATCGTGAAGCAGAAAATGGCCGAGAATAACGGCGGCTATAAGGCGGTGAACTTCGGTTATACCGATGACCG
Source organism: Enterobacter sp. 50793107 (assembly GCF_001463365.1). Taxonomy (NCBI): domain Bacteria; kingdom Pseudomonadati; phylum Pseudomonadota; class Gammaproteobacteria; order Enterobacterales; family Enterobacteriaceae; genus Enterobacter; species Enterobacter sp. 50793107. Next base: position 24,327 of record NZ_LNII01000102.1, read on the forward strand.
TGTCTACAGCAAACTGACCAGCGATAACCCGATCGACCTGGTGCGCTACCAGCTGGCGAACTGCTACATGGGACGCGCCGGGCTGATTAACTCCGGCGGTGCGGCGGGTGGAGATACTGACCTGTCTGACGCGGTGCGCACGGCGGTTATCAACAAACGCGCAGGCGGTATGGGGCTGATACTTGGCCGTAAAGCGTTTAAGAAATCGATGGCTGACGGCGTGAAGCTGATCAATGCAGTTCAGGATGTTTATCTGGACAGCAAAGTGACGATCGCCTGACACCTCACTCTCCCTCTCCCTTTGGGAGAGGGCTGGGGTGAGGGGATTAGCGCAGAAGCACACAATCCGGCGGCAACCGGCACAGCAGCGCGCCGGGCAATACCTCTATGCGGAAATGCTCCCCGCTCAACGGTTCCCCATCCAGATTAAACGTCATCCCGTGCGGGGCATTCACTTCGAACCACGCGGATTTTCCGGCAATAATGTTTGGGCTCTCTTCGGGCTGCGTCAGCGTGGTAAATAGCGCGGGCAGTAGGCCGTCGCCGGTGAAAATACGCAGCTGAAGCTGACCGTCATTAATCAGCGCCTCCGGGCAAAGCTGCTGCCCGCCGCCTGCCTGACGACCGTTGCCAATGCCAATCACCAGCGCGTCTCCCTGCCACTGGAAATCCTCGCCGCGAATTTCACAGCGGTCAGGCTTGAGGGTGTCCATGCGCATCAGGCCGTGGATCAGATAAGAGACACCGCCCAGCGCCGCTTTGAGTTTTTCCGGCGTTTCGCTGGTGATCCGCGTGCCGAACCCGCCCGTCGCCATGTTGATAAAGCAGGTTTTGTCATTCACCTGCGCAATGTCCACGGCGGTAGCTTTGCCAAGGATCGCCAGTTGCAGGGCTTTACTCAACTCCTCCGGAATGCCAGCGCTGGTGGCAAAATCATTGGCGGTACCGAGCGGTAAAATGCCCATCACCGGACGGCCTTCGGTGGGCAGGTCGACAAGCGCAGAGGCGATCTCATTGATGGTGCCGTCGCCGCCGCCGGAGATAATGGTTTCGACACCCAACGTCAGGCCTTCATGGATATACCGTGCCGCGTCGCCTTTTTCCCACGTGACCCGTACATGGATCCGCGCCCCATCTTCCCGCAAATCAGTGATTGCCTGACGCAGCAGATCGTTGCCTGCACTTTTACCATTTAGAATCAATAAACTGTCTGGATAGGTTGCCATCCTCGCTGCTCCCTTTTTTAGCGTTAGTAAGAGTGTATAGCAGTGCGGAAAAAAGCGGGTAAGAACAGGACGAATCCAGTGAGTACACTGCCTTTCTAACTCATCACATACTCGCTATTTAATACCTTTTAAATCACATACGATTTTATTTAATTTAACGAAGTTAGTGATACCTACTATTATCAAGCCACCTATTGCTGTCAGTGCGACTACGAGCGCAGCGAGAACTTTTTTTCCAGTTGATTCAGATTCAATTGCATCCTGCAATTCTGTTCGTAGGTCAAGGTCATCAGTTGTGATATAAATACATGCATCTTTAAGATGCTGAATGGATTTTTCATCTTGGATGATTTTAAGACATTGAAGTTTGTTCCAGGAGTTATTATTCTTTTTATCATATACCCGGTGTTTAGAAATATATAATTTTTCTGTATCGCTGACATTGTATGTTACATAACCTGCTTTCATGTACGGCGCATCGTAGAGGATGCTACAAGCGGTAAAAATGAACAGAACACCGAAAAAAGTCGTGCTAACAGACTCCAGACGCATCGTTCTCTTGACTCCCACTGCGCCAAACCACCCTGTAAAACGCAATGTTGAACGTTCAATTATTCCTTCGCTTAGAGCCTTAGAAATTAATTTTGCATCATCAGCAGAGGCAACTCTCACGCCATTCTTTAACCTGAATAATTGCTGATTATAAAGCATCTCGTCGTACTCGACATATTCTTTATCAGAGTATTTAATGCGGAATAATTTTAGAATGAGTCCAGTAAAGAAACTGATGCTTGGTGATTTCATAAAAAATAATATCGCCAAAAAGAACGCTATATAAATTTTGTACTCACCAAATGCTTCGAAAATATAGTTATTCATCACTCAGGGTCCTTTTGATAAGTTCAATTGAAAATCATTAATCAACGTACATGGATTTCATATCCAGAGTATCAAACCACTCCAGAGGCCATGGGAGTTTTTTGTCTACGACCCAGCAGGCACGCAGGCGAGACTTGGTATAGAAAAAAATAAGCCCACGTAAGGGAGATTACGCGGGCTAAGGAGGTGGTTCCTGGTACAGCTAGCATTTATGGGTTATGTTTTTCAGCGCTGGGGATAATACCCGTATTGAACGAAGCGGTATGTGATCCGATTCTAAGAATTTTCCCGGCGCGAAAAAATTTCCCTGGTTGACTATTTACTATGCGGATTTCGGGTGCTTTCACCGTTGAAATTGCGCATCAGCAGGGCAAACTCCAGCTCTACCTCTTCCGGTACCGGCAGCCAGACGGTATGACCATTGCCCGGCGCAACCTCAATCGCTTCGCCTTTGCCGTTCTCCAGGTGTTCCAGCGTGAAGTTCATGTTGCCCTGCGGGGTCATCAGCTCCAGGCTGTCGCCTTTGGTGAACTTGTTTTTCACCGCCACGGCGGCCAGCGTATCTTTGCGCTCGCCGGTAAAATCGCCGACAAACTGCTGACGCTCGGACACAGAATAGCCGTGCTCGTAGTTCTGGTAGTCGTCATGGGTATGACGACGCAGGAAACCTTCGGTATAGCCGCGGTGCGCCAGACCTTCCAGAGTTTCCAGCAGGCTGGTGTCGAACGGTTTACCGGCTGCCGCGTCGTCAATCGCTTTGCGGTACACCTGTGCGGTACGCGCGCAGTAGTAATAGGATTTGGTGCGGCCCTCAATTTTCAGGGAGTGCACGCCCATCTGGGTCAGACGTTCAACGTGGGCGACGGCGCGCAGATCTTTTGAGTTCATGATGTACGTGCCATGCTCGTCTTCAAAGGCGGTCATGTACTCGCCCGGACGTTTGGCCTCTTCAATCATAAACACGCTGTCGGTTGGCGCGCCGATGCCCAGCGTAGGCTCAACGTTCATAACCGGGATTGGCTCATGCTTGTGGACGATATTACCGATATCGTCCTCTTTGCCTTCCTGGACATTATATTCCCAGCGGCAGGCGTTGGTGCAGGTGCCCTGGTTCGGGTCGCGCTTGTTGATGTAACCGGAGAGCAGGCAACGCCCGGAGTAGGCCATGCACAGCGCACCGTGAACGAAAATTTCGATTTCCATATCCGGCACCTGGGTGCGGATCTCTTCAATCTCGTCGAGGGAAAGTTCACGCGACAGAATGACGCGGGTCAGCCCCATCTGTTTCCAGAATTTGACCGTCGCCCAGTTCACGGCGTTAGCCTGCACGGAGAGGTGAATATCCATCTCCGGGAAGTTCTCCCGAACCAGCATGATTAAACCCGGATCTGACATGATCAGCGCGTCCGGCCCCATATCCACCACCGGCTTCAGGTCACGGATGAACGTCTTCAGCTTGGCGTTGTGCGGCGCGATGTTAACCACCACGTAGAATTTTTTGCCCAGGGCATGCGCTTCGTTGATGCCGAGCTGCAGATTCTCGTGGTTGAATTCGTTGTTGCGCACGCGCAGCGAGTAGCGCGGCTGGCCCGCGTAGACGGCGTCGGCACCATAGGCGAAAGCGTAACGCATATTTTGCAGCGTTCCCGCCGGGGAAAGGAGTTCCGGTTTAAACATGTTTATTCTCGTTCTGATGACAGGTCAGATCCGCGTGCACCAGGTGCAGCGGTAAGGGGAGATCCCCCACTTTAAGGGCGGGCATTGTAGCGCCGCGGGGCAGGGAGGTAAAGCTTTGCCCCTCACCCCTTTGTGGAGTGGGTTAGGGTGAGGGGGCGTTTAGCTATGCAATCCTGCACGCATCCGCTTCCCAGCGGTATCCCACGCCATACACCGCGCGAATAAATGACTGTTCGGCGTCGAGCGCCTCCAGCTTACGGCGCAGGTTTTTGATGTGGCTGTCGATGGTGCGGTCTGTCACCACGCGGTAATCGTCATACAGGTGGTTGAGCAGCTGCTCGCGAGAGAACACTTTCCCCGGCTCGTGGGAAAGGGTTTTCAGCAGGCGGAACTCAGCAGGCGTGAGATCGAGAAGCTTGCTGCGCCAGCTGGCCTGGAAGCGGCTCTCATCAACAATCAGCGGGCTTTCGGCGTCCAGCACCTGAAGCTCGCGCTGCGGTTTACAGCGGCGCAGAATGGTTTTCACGCGGGCGACCACTTCACGCGGGCTGTAGGGTTTGCAGATGTAATCGTCCGCGCCAATTTCGAGTCCCAGCAGGCGGTCGATCTCTTCGATTTTTGCCGTCACCATGACGATCGGCACGTCGGAGAAGCGACGAATTTCCCGGCACAGGGTCAGGCCATCGGTGCCGGGGAGCATCAGATCCAGCAGGATCAGATCCGGCGGCGTCTGGCGCACGTACGGTAACACCTGATCGCCATGGCTGATAAGCGACGGGGCGTAGCTGGCCGCACGTAAATAGTCGATCAGTAACTGCCCAAGCTTAGGCTCGTCTTCCACAATCAAAATGCGTGGCGTGTTTTCGTCAATCGGTAATTCGGTCATGCTTCTCTCGATAAATCCCGTTCCAGCGGTAACTCTACTGTAATGCTAACCCCGCCAAAAGGCGAATGGGCGGCACGCAGGGTGCCATTGTGCGCCTCGACGATATTAACGCAAATCGCCAGTCCCAGCCCGGAGCCGCCGCTGGCACGGTTGCGGGAGCCTTCGGTGCGATAAAAACGTTCAAACAGTTTTTCCAGCTGCGCATCCTGCACGCCGGGAGCGGAGTCGGCAAAGGTGAGGGCGAAGCGGCTGTTTTCCTGTTTGCCGGAGATGTGTAGTCCGCCACCGCTGTCGGTGTATCGCAGGCTGTTTTCCAGCAGGTTGTTGAAGAGCTGCATCAGACGATCTTTATCGCCAAACACCACCGCGCTGTCCGGCAGGGAGAGGTCAATGGTCAGGTTGCGGCTGGCAAAACGTTCGCGGAAAGCCCCACTGATAACCTCCAGAATGTTGATTACGTCCACCGGTGCTTTCTGATAGGCCAGCGCCCCTTCGTCTGACATGGAGAGCTGGTGCAGATCGTCTACCAGTTTGGTCAGCGTACCCACTTCCGCCTGCAGCGAGGCCACGGATTCGGGCGTGAACTTGCGTACGCCGTCCTGAATGGCCTCCAGTTCGCCGCGCAGCACTGCCAGCGGGGTGCGCAGCTCGTGTGAAATATCGGCCATAAAATCGCGCCGCATCTGCTGGTTTTTCTCCAGCGTACTGGCGAGCTGGTTAAAATCCTGAGCCAGCTTGCCCAGCTCATCCTGGCTGCGCGTGTCCACGCGGGTGGAGAAATCCCCGGCGGCCAGTTTATGCGTACCTTCCACCAGCCTTTTCACCGGGGCGAGCAGGCCCCGCGCCAGCGGGAAGGTGGCAAGCGCGGCCAGCAGCGTGGAGAGGATGACGATCAGCCAACTGGCCCGGCGCTGCTGACGATCGAAGTTGATATCGGTGTTGCGCGTCAGGCGTTCCACTGGCGAGGCGATAACCCAGCCGACGGTAGCGTTATTCACTTTGATTGCCCGCCGGGTGCCGTCCGGGGGGATGGGCGCACGAGGGCCAACCAGCGTGCGCATATCCTGGTCGATCACCCAGAACTGGGTGCGCCAGCCGTGGGGCGGCATGCCCGGGCCGGGGCGGTCATCGCCGCTATCGTGCTCCAGCGAGCGCAGGATCTGGAAGATAAAACGGTCATTGTTGCGCAAAAAACGCCAGTTCCCGTGCTGGGCATACTGCTCGCTCAGTGCATCGCTCAAACCCTGCAGGCGCTGCTCATTACCATGCTTAATGTAATCGATAAAACCGCGCTCAAAGCTGAGCCGTACGGCCCAGTGCATGGTGATCAGCAGGACAATACAGGTGGCAAAAATTGCCAGAAAGAGCTTACCGGTAATGCCCGGACGCCAGAATTTCATGATCCACTCCTTTTACTGCGCCGGATAACGACGTTCTTACGGGTATCATCCGGCACACGGGCGAAGATGAAAGCGGGCAGGGCGATGATAACCGCCATGCTGAGATACGTGTATAAAAAGACCTGATGCGCCACCGGCGTGTCGACGCTGAGATGGTGCTGACCGTACATGCCGAGCAGTAAACCGGCAATGGTGACCCCCACGCTCATGGAGAGCTGCATGATCATCGACAGCAAACTGTTGCCGCTGCTTGCCAGTTCGTCCGGCAGATCCTTCAGCGTCAGGGTGTTCATCGACGAGAAGCGCATGGAGTTAATAATGCCCTGGCAGAACAGCACCAGCGGCAGGGCGTAGTACCAGCCCATCAGCGCTACGGCCATAAACAGCAGGCTGACCAGTGCCAGCCCCAGCGTGGCGGTGACCAGCACGTGGCGATAGCCAAAGCGGTTAACCACCTGCACCACAATGCGCTTCATTCCCATGCTGCCCAGCACCATCGGGATCATCATCAGCCCCGCGTGAAACGGTGAAAAGCCCATACCGATTTGCAGGAACACGGGTGTCATAAACGGCAGCATGCCGCTGCCCACGCGCCCCGCAAAACTTCCGAACAGGCCAAGCCGGTAGGTAGGGTTTTTAAACAGCGTCAGGCTGAACAGCGCCCGGTCGTTTCCTCTGGCATGCCACAGATACCACAAAATGGCGCTCATCCCGATAACGATCAGAATGGCGAGCGTCAGTGAGGAGATTCCCAGCCCTTTTTGCCCGTCGAGAGCGAGGGTCAGCGTCGCCATACCGGTGGCGAGCAACAGAAAACCGACTACATCAAAGCGCCGCGTCTGCAGGGTGTAGTTGGGCATCAACGCCAGGGTGGCGATAGCACCAATAATACCCACCGGCAGGTTGATGAGGAAAATCCAGTGCCAGGAGGCATATTCCACGAGTATCCCGCCCAGCGCCGGACCAAGCACGGACCCACCTGGCCTGGTAAGGTCACAAAAGTCATTGCCGCCATATACTGCTCGCGCGGGACGATCTTCATCACCGTCAGCCGCCCGACCGGCACCATCATGGCTCCGCCAACGCCCTGCAGAACGCGTGCCATCACCAGTTGATCCAGCGTATTCGCCATCGCGCAACACAGCGACCCCGCGGTAAACAGCACGATAGCGGTGAAGAGGATATTGCGCACCCCCACTTTGTCCGCCAGCCAGCCGCTGGCAGGGAGCATCACGGCAACGGTCAGCACATAGGAGACAATCACCATATGCATGTGCAGCGGGCTCTCCCCCAGGCTTTTTGCCATTGAGGGGAGGGCGGTATTGACGATGGTGGTATCCAGCGACTGCATAAAAAAGCCGAAGGCCACTATCCATAATTGCCAGCGAACGTTACTGGGAAGATCAGTCATTTACCCGGTCACCGTGGTTCTGTTTTTACGTGAAAAACGCAGCCGCAGGCGGTCAAAGAACAGATAGACCACCGGCGTGGTGTAGAGCGTCAGGAGCTGACTCATCACCAGCCCACCGACAATAGTGATCCCCAGCGGCTGGCGCAGCTCTGAACCATCGCCACCGGAGATCACCAGCGGCAGCGCGCCAAACAGCGCCGCCAGCGTGGTCATCATGATCGGACGAAAACGCAGCAGGCAGGCCTGGAAAATTGCCTCTTCTGGCGTCAGGTTGCCGTTACGCTGAGCCTCCAGCGCAAAATCCACCATCATGATGGCGTTTTTCTTCACAATACCAATTAACAGCATGATCCCGATTAAGGCGATGAGGCTAAAGGGCGCGCCAAACAGCTCCAGCGCCAGCAACGCCCCCACGCCTGCCGACGGCAGCGTCGAGAGAATGGTCAGCGGATGAACATAGCTCTCATACAGCACGCCAAGCACGATATAGACCGTGGCAATGGCCGCCAGAATCAAAATCACCTGCGAATTCATCGTCTCCTGGAAGACCTGTGCGGTCCCGGCAAAACTGCCGCGCACGGTCGAGGGCACGCCGAGCTGGGTCATGGCACGGTCGATGGCCTCGCTGGCCTCGGAAAGCGACGAGCCGGTGGGCAGGTTAAAGGAGATCGTGGACGCTGCCGACAACCCCTGATGGTTCACAGAGAGCGGCGCGTTAGCGGGCCGCCAGCTGGCGAAGTAAGAGAGCGGGATCGCTTTACCGTCGTTGTTAATGACAAACATTTTATCCAGCGCGCTGATGTCCTGGGTATAGCGCGGGTCCACTTCCATCACCACCTTGTACTGGTTCATTGGCTGATAGATGGTGGAAATCTCGCGCTGGCCAAAGGCGTTGTTCAGCAGACTGTTGGCGGCTTCAACGTTAATGCCCAGCCGCGACATGGTTTCACGATCGTAGGTCAACGCCATCTCTGCCCCGTTGTCCTGCTGATCGGAGTTAACGTCCGCCAGCTGCGGCAGGGCGGCCAGCGCTTTACGGATTTTGGGCTCCCACTCGCGCAGCGCGGCCAGATCGTCAGAGAGCAGGGTGTACTGGTAGCTGGCGTTCGCCTGACGTCCGCCCACGCGGATATCCTGAACGGCCATCAAAAACAGGTTGGCGCCTGGCTCTTTGGCGAGCTTCATTCGCAGCCGGTCTATCACCTGCTGCGCCGTTTCATTGCGCTCGCCGCGCGGCTTAAGGGTGATAAACATCATCCCGCTGTTAACGCGTGACCCGCCGGTAAAGCCGGTAACGTTATCCACCGCCCTGTCTTCGCGGATGATCTTCATAAAATCCTGCAGCTTGCCGCGCATCGCCTGGAAGGAAATACTCTGGTCAGCCTGGATGCCGCCCATCAGCACGCCGGTGTCCTGCTCCGGGAAGAAGGTTTTCGGGATGGAGATATACAGCCAGACGTTGAGCGCGATGGTGCCGACAAGCACCAGACCAACCAGCCGCGTGTGGTTGAGCACCCACTTCAGTGATTTTCCGTACCCTTCCTGCATTGCCAACAGGAAACGGCCAAACCCTTTACGACGCGGCTGCGAGTGCGGTTTGCTGCGCTTAAGCATCCAGCCGCACATCATTGGCGTGAGCGTTAGCGAGATAATCAGCGAGATGCCGATAGCCACCGAAAGGGTGACGGCAAATTCGCGCAGCAGTCGCCCCGGCAGCCCGCCCATCAACAGCAGCGGCAGGAAGACCGCCACCAGCGACAGGCTCATGGAGAGCACCGTAAAGCCCACTTCGCGCGTGCCCTGCAGGGCGGCCTGCAGCGGTTTTACCCCGGCTTCCAGATGGCGGGAAATATTCTCCAGCACCACGATGGCGTCATCCACCACAAAGCCGGTGGCGATGGTCAGCGCCATCAGCGACAGGTTGTTCAGGCTAAAGCCGCACAGGTACATGGCGGCGAAGGTACCAATCAGCGACACCGGTACCGCAACGGCGGGAATAAGCGTTGCGCGGCCCGAGCGCAGAAACAGGAACACCACCAGGATCACCAGCCCGACGGAGATCACCAGCGTCTGTTCCACCTCTTCAAGCGAGGCGCGAATGGTCGGCGAACGATCCTGGGCAATCTGCAGATCAATAGCGGCCGGAATGGTCTTCTGTAACTCCGGCAGACGCGCGCGAATGCTGTTTACCGTTTCAATAATATTGGCTTCCGGCAGCTTGCGGATCATCAGCAAGATGGCCGGTTTGGCGTTGGTCATCCCGGCGTTGCGCACGTCCTGCACCGAGTCGGTGACGCTGGCTACGTCGCTTAAACGTACCGCCGCGCCGTTATTGTAGTGGATGATGAGCGGCTGATATTCGGCGGCGGTTTTGAGCTCGTCGTTGGTCTGGATCTGCCAGCGGTGGCTGTTGCTCTCTATCGCCCCCTGCGGCCTGCGCACGTTGGCGCTGCTGATGGCGGAGCGCACGTCATCCAACGACACGCCCTGGTTAAACAGCGCCTGCGGGTTCAGGCCGACGCGCACGGCGGGCAGGGAGCTACCGCCAACGCTCACGTCACCCACGCCGTTTATTTGTGAGATCGTCTGCGCCAACTGGGTCGACGCAAAGTCGTAGAGCTGCCCCTGGGAATAGGTATCCGAGGTCAGCGTCAGGATCATGATCGGCGCGTCGGACGGGTTGGCTTTACGGTAGGTCGGGCGGCTTGGCATTCCGCTCGGCAGCAGGCTTTGCGCGGCGTTGATGGCGGCCTGCACGTCGCGCGCCGCACCGTTAATATCCCGGTCGAAGCTGAACTCCAGAATGATGCGCGTGCTGCCGAGCGAGCTGCTGGAGGTCATCTCGTTGACCCCCGCAATTCGCCCGAGCGAGCGTTCCAGTGGCGTGGCAACCGACGAGGCCATGGTCTCCGGCGACGCGCCCGGCAGCGATGCGCTGACCATGATCACCGGAAAATCCACCTGCGGCAGGGGGGCCACCGGCAGCAGGCGGAAGCCCAGCACGCCGCACAGCGTAATGGCGAGCGAGATTAAAATCGTCGCCACCGGGCGGTAAATGAAGAGGGCGAAAAACTTCACTTACGCCTCCTCTTCACGTTTCGGGAAGCGGCTTTTAGTCCACAGGGCCAGTTGGTCAAACAGCAGGTAAATCACCGGCGTGGTGAACAGCGTCAGCACCTGGCTCACCAACAGGCCGCCGACCATGCCGATACCCAGCGGACGACGCAGCTCCGCACCGACGCCGGTGCTGAGCATCAGCGGCAGCGCGCCCAGCAGGGCCGCGAGCGTGGTCATCAGGATCGGACGAAAACGCAACAGACAGGCCTGGAAGATGGCGTCTCGCGGCGACATGCCCTGCTCGCGCTCGGCGGCAAGGGCGAAGTCGATCATCATGATGGCGTTTTTCTTCACGATCCCGATAAGCAGAATGATGCCGATAATGGCGATGACGTCCAGTTCGCTGCCCGCCAGCATCAGGGCCAGTAGCGCACCCACCCCGGCGGTCGGCAGGGTGGAGAGGATGGTGATTGGGTGGATAAAGCTTTCGTACAGCACCCCGAGGACGATGTACATCGCCACCACCGCAGCCACGATCAGCCAGATGGTATTGCCCAGCGCAGCCTGGAACGCCAGGGTGCTGCCCTGGAACTGGGTCTGAATATCAGACGGGAAGTTGAGTTCTTTCTCCGCGCCCAGAATGGCCTCGACCGCTTCACCCAGCGAATAGTTGTCCGGTACGTTGAACGAGATGGTGGTGGACGGGAACTGATCGAGATGGTTAATCGACAGCGGCGTATAACGCTCCTCTACGCTGGCTATGGCGCTTAACGGCACAATACCACCGTCTTTGCTGGTCAGGCGCACCGAGTCCAGCGCGGCCAGGCCGGGCGTGTTATCGGTGTTGTGTTCCAGCACCACGCGATACTGATTCGCCTGGGTATAAATGGTGGAGATGAGGCGCTGACCAAAGGCGTTATAGAGCGCGTTGTCCACGTCGGACATGGTGATGCCCAGCCGGCTGGCAGTATCGCGATTGACGTTCACATATGCCGCCAGCCCTTTGTCCTGCCAGTCGCTGCTGACGTCAGAAAGCTGCGGCAGCGCCTTGAGTTTGTTGACCAGTTGCGGTACCCACGTGCTCAGCGCATCAAGGCTGGTCGCCTGAAGCGTGAACTGGTACTGCGTGCGGCTGACCTGGGTATCGATGGTCAAATCCTGAATTGGCTGCAGGTAAAGTTCAATCCCCGGCACGCGCGCCACGGCAGTTTGCAGCCGCTCAATGACGGCGTTGACCCGATCGTCGCGGTCATCCAGCGGCTTGAGGTTGATTTGCAGACGCGCACTGTTCAGCGACGGGTTGGTGCCATCGACGCCCACGTACGCGGTCAGGCTTTCCACCGCCGGATCTTTCATGATGATGTCAGAGACCTGCTGCTGACGCTGCGCCATACTGGCGAAGGAGACCGACTGGGGCGCCTGAAGCGTGCCCTGAATAATGCCGTTGTCCTGGATGGGGAAAAAGCCTTTCGGGATAACGATCCACAGCATGACGCTGAGTGCCAGCGTGCCGAGTGCCACGCCGAGCGTCGCCCACGGGTGGTTAAGCACTTTTGCCAGCACCCGGCCGTAAGCGGCAATGATCCGTTCGAACATCCGCTCAGAGGCGCGAGAGAAACGGTTTTGCTTGCGCAGGGATTCATGGCTCAGCATGCGGGCGCACATCATTGGCGTCAGGGTCAGCGACACCACGGCAGAGATCAGAATGGCGACCGCCAGCGTGACGGCAAACTCGCGGAACAGTCGCCCGACGATATCGCCCATAAACAGCAGCGGGATCAGCACCGCAATCAGCGAGAAGGTCAGCGAGATAATGGTAAATCCGATCTCGCCCGCACCTTTCAGCGCAGCGGCCAGCGGTTTTTCGCCTTTCTCGATATAGCGCGAGATGTTCTCGATCACAACGATGGCATCATCCACCACGAAGCCGGTGGCGATGGTGAGCGCCATCAGCGTCAGGTTGTTGATCGAAAAATCGAGGAACACCATCACGGCAAATGTTCCCACCAGCGAGAGCGGCACGGCAACGGCGGGAATGATGGTTGCCGGTACGTTGCGCAGGAACAGATAGATGATCATCACCACCAGCGCAATCGCCAGCATCAGCTCAAACTGGGTATCGGTAACCGACGCGCGAATGTTGGTGGTGCGGTCGGAAAGCACCTTCACCGTGACCGATTTTGGCAGGCTTTCAATAAGCTGCGGGAGCATGGTGCGAATGCTGTCGGCGGTTTCAATGATGTTAGCGCTCGGCTGGCGCTGCACGTTCATCACAATCGCCTGCTGTTTGTTGGCCCACGCACCCAGCCAGCTGTTTTCCGCGCCTTGTTCAACGGTGGCGACGTCACCCAGACGTACCGGCGCACCGTTCTGGTAGGCAATAATCAGCTGACGGTACTCATCGGCAGACTGCATCTGATCGTTGGCCGAGAGCGTCACGGCGCGGGTGGGGCCGTCCAGCGAGCCTTTCGCCGAGTTGACGTTGGCGTTGCTGATGGCGGTGCGGATGGTTTCGCTGGTCAGCCCCAGCGCAGCGATGGCCTGCGCATTAAGCTTCACGCGCACCGCCGGGCGTTGTCCGCCCGCCAGCGTTACCAGCCCGACGCCGGAGACCTGGGAAATTTTCTGCGCCACGCGGGTTTCGACCATGTCTTCCACCTGCGTCATTGGCATGGCGGAAGAGGTGACAGCAAGGGTCATGATCGGCGGATCCGCCGGGTTTACTTTGCTGTAGACCGGCGGGTTAGGCAGGTCTGACGGCAGCAGGTTGGTGGCGGCGTTGATCGCAGCCTGCACCTCCTGCTCGGCCACGTCCAGCGACAGCGAGAGCTGGAACTGCAGCGTTACCACCGACGCCCCACCGGAGCTTTGCGATGACATCTGTTTCAGGCCCGACATCTGACCAAACTGGCGTTCCAGCGGAGCGGTAATGGCGGAGGTCACCACATCCGGGCTGGCGCCAGGATAGAGGGTAACGACCTGAATGGTGGGGTAATCCACTTCCGGCAGCGCCGAGACGGGCAGGAAGCGATAGCCAATAATCCCGGCGAGCAGGATCGCCACCATCAGCAGCGTGGTGGCAACAGGGCGCAGAATAAACAGGCGTGATGGCCCACCTGTTGCGCCTGGCGGCATGACCTGCATCAGGAGTTCGCTCCCTGTTTCGCGGGTTCAACCACTTCGACTTTGGCGCCTTCGGTCAGACGATCGATACCGTCCGTCACCACGCGGTCGCCCGCAGAGAGTCCGGCGCTGATCACAACCGTCTGGCTGTCCTGAATCCCGGTTTTCACCAGGTGCTTGCTGACTTTATTGTCGCTGTTCAGCACCCAGACGAAGTTACCTTCGTTGCCCATCTGCAGCGCGGCGGTGGGGATCACCACCGCGTTTTCTTCCGTCGCCACCAGCATGCGTGCGTTTACAAACTGATTCGGGAAGAGGGCGTCGTCCTGGTTGTTAAAGCGTGCTTTCAGCTTGATGGTGCCGGTGGTGGTGTCGATCTGGTTATCCAGGCTAAGCAAAGAACCTTCGCTCAATTTCTGCTTGTTGGTACGGTCCCAGGCTTCCACCACCAGCCCCTTTCCGGCTTTCTGCGCCTGCACCACCGTCGCAATTTCGCTTTCCGGCAGGGTGAAGACTAAATCAATCGGGTGGGTCTGGGTTATGACCACGATGCCCGTGGTATCTCCGCTTGAGATTTGGTTGCCGATATCGACCTGCTTGAGGCCAACGCGCCCGTCAATTGGCGCGGTGATGCGGCTCCAGTCAAGCTGCAGCTGTGCGCTGGCCACCGCGGCTTCGTCAGCTTTGATGGTGCCCTGGGTTTCGCTGACCAGCGATTGCTGCGTGTCCAGCTCCTGACGAGAGACCAGATTGGTTTTCACCAGCTGCTGATAGCGCGCCAGATCGCGCCGGGCGTTAGCGAGCGTGGCTTTGTCTTTGGCAAGCTGCCCCTGAGCCTGGGCAAGGGCGACTTTGAACTGGCTTGGGTCGATCTCGGCCAGTAAATCGCCAGCTTTCACCTGCTGACCTTCCTGGAAGTGGATCGCCATGAGCTGACCGTCGACGCGGCTGCGTACCGTAACGGTGTTGGCGGCGGTAATGGTCCCCAGGCCTGTGAGATAGCGAGGAACGGCTTTATTCACCGCAGTGGCCGCCTGAACCGGTGCCAGCGCGCCGCCGCGCATACCGTGACGTCCCCCGCCCGCAGGGCGTTTTGACTGACTGCTGGCCCCTGCCGGAGTAGAAGGCTCGGCGGATTGAGTGTGCCAGTACCAGGCGGCGGCAAGGACCACCACAATGATGCCTGCGGCGATTGCCCAGCGGGATTTATGACTGCCTTTCATCGTTATACGTTCTCATCCTGAAACACTTCGGGGAATGATACTAGTTTAGTCAGGTCAGTCGGCAGAAAAATGGAGGAAATATGGAAGACTGTCGGGAATTGTCTGAATGGCGGAGAGGGCAATGTGACACCATGTGCACGGGCATAAGATGCTATCTCATCGCTTTGAGTGAAAGCGGCGAAGAACAGCAACACGTTGTGATAAATGCGCGAAATAAACCGTATCATTCGAATACCAGGATTTTTATATTATTCGCGGAATATTCTTATTTTTATAAATAACCACAAAAATAATGAATTTCTCGTGCGTTATTACTTTTAGGTTGCGTATAAGAACTGTATCTTATACACATCACAGAGCCCACGAGACAAGAGGCAATACCGTAAGACGTCTTCTGCTTGAAAAAAAAAACAAAA
>NZ_LNII01000103.1:0-56383 GCF_001463365.1 Enterobacter sp. 50793107
GGTAAAGACGCGGCGAAAAATTTATGGACCACTGTCTGTAAAGGCACGATGAGGTCTCTTCTGATTTGTTAGCGCAACCAGTAGATCACACTTCATCGTGCTTTTCATTTTTCTGGGGAACCCTCAGCCCTGTGGGAGAGGGTTAGGGTGAGGGCACCAGACCGCACCATCCCCTAAACCGCACAATCCATCACCCAACAATCCCCCATCCTTCACAATCATTGGTTATTATTGTTTCCGGAAAAATAATCACTTAACTAATGATTTCTGAAACCCATGACAAAAACATCTCAGGGGCTTAGCCCCGCGCTTATTCTTTTAATGTCCGTGGCAACGGGTCTGGCGGTCGCCAGTAACTACTACGCTCAACCTCTGCTCGATACCATCGCCCGGGCGTTTAACCTTTCTGCCAGCTCGGCAGGCTTTATTGTCACCGCCGCGCAGCTCGGCTATGCCGCCGGGTTGCTGTTCCTGGTGCCGCTCGGCGACATGTTTGAGCGCCGGATGCTGATTGTCTCCATGACCCTGCTGGCCGCAGGCGGCATGCTGATCACCGCCAGCAGCCACTCTTTAACAATGATGATTATCGGCACCGCGCTGACGGGTCTGTTCTCCGTGGTGGCGCAAATTCTGGTTCCACTGGCCGCCACCCTCGCCGCACCGGAAAAGCGCGGCAAAGTGGTGGGCACTATCATGAGCGGCCTGCTGCTGGGGATACTGCTGGCACGTACCGTAGCAGGTCTGCTGGCCAGCCTTGGCGGCTGGCGTACCGTCTACTGGGTGGCAAGCGTGCTGATGGTGGTGATGGCGCTCGCGCTCTGGCGCGGCTTGCCGAAGGTGAAGCAGGAAAATCACCTGAACTATCCTCAGCTTCTGGCCTCCGTGTTCAGCCTCTTTACCCGGGATAAACTCCTGCGCACCCGCGCGCTGCTGGGATGTTTCACCTTCGCCAACTTCAGCATCCTATGGACGTCGATGGCCTTTCTGCTGGCCGCACCGCCATTTAACTATTCCGAAGGGGTGATTGGTCTGTTTGGTCTGGCCGGTGCGGCGGGGGCGCTCGGCGCGCGTCCGGCAGGCGGGCTGGCCGATAAGGGCAAATCTCACATGACCACCAGCGCGGGACTGGTGCTGCTTCTGCTCTCCTGGGCGGCCATCTGGTACGGTCATACCTCCGTGCTGGCGCTGATCGTCGGCATTCTGGTGCTCGACCTCACCGTACAGGGCGTGCATATCACTAACCAGACCGTGATTTACCGCGTGAAGCCAGACGCGCGAAACCGTCTTACTGCCGGGTACATGACCAGCTACTTCATCGGCGGTGCTGCAGGCTCGTTAATTTCCGCCTCGGCGTGGCAGCATGGCGGGTGGACAGGCGTGTGCGCGACAGGGGCCGTTGTCGCCGCGCTAAACCTGGTAGTATGGTGGCGTGGATACCATCGTCAGGAAGCCATTCACTAAGTTTTACATAGCTTTGGGCCTCTTAGGGTGTAAAGGGGCCCCTCACTCTGTTAATGTAAACGTAATCATTTATCCCAGAAATTTTAATGTGGGTGACATATTTTCAAACGGCATGAATAGTTCAGACCCCTGTCCTCACATCCTCTCTTCAGCGGGTTCATCCCTCTCTCTTTCTGTGCTCACCGGGTCACGGACTTACCCGGCGCTTTCTGATAGTGACATTAGTTTGGCGGATTTAACCGCACAAATAATTCATTTACATTATTTGTCACTGTCGTTACTATATCGGCTGTAATTAATGAGGTTATGCCCAAATGGATAGTTCGTTTACGCCCATTGAACAAATGCTTAAATTCCGCGCCAGTCGTCATGAGGACTTCCCGTATCAGGAAATCCTGCTGACCCGCCTGTGCATGCACATGCAGGGGAAACTGCTGGATAATCGTAATAAGATGCTGAAAGCTCAGGGGATTAACGAGACGTTATTTATGGCGTTGATTACGCTGGAGTCTCAGGAAAACCACAGTATTCAGCCGTCTGAGCTGAGCTGCGCGCTGGGTTCGTCCCGTACGAACGCCACCCGTATCGCTGATGAGCTGGAAAAGCGCGGCTGGATTGAACGCCGTGAAAGCGATAACGACCGCCGTTGCCTGCATCTGCAACTGACCGACAAAGGTCACCAATTCCTGCGTGAGGTCCTGCCACCTCAGCACAACTGCCTGCACAAACTCTGGTCTGTCCTCAGCACAAGCGAGCGCGACCAGCTTGAGCACATCACTCGCAAGCTGCTCACCCGTCTGGATCAGATGGATGAAGATGGCGCCATCCTTGAGGCGCTGCGCTAACGCGACGACACGCTCGAACATCCAGATTTAATAAAAGAAAACTGACAGGCCAGCACGTGACACTGCTGGCCTTTCTGACAACAGGTCGGCTCAGCCGATGTGAAAATAAGAAGATCGTGGAGAACAACAATGAGCGCAAATGCGGAGAACACAACCCCGCAGCAACCGGCCAACAAGAAAGGCAAACGTAAGAGCGCCCTTCTTCTGTTGACCTTGCTCTTTATCATTATTGCCGTGGCATATGGGATCTATTGGTTTTTAGTATTGCGTCATGCAGAAGAGACAGACGACGCATACGTGGCAGGGAATCAGGTACAAATTATGGCGCAGGTGTCGGGCAGCGTGACGAAAGTCTGGGCTGACAATACCGACTTTGTGCAAAAAGGGGATGTGCTGGTCACGCTGGATCCGACCGACGCTCAACAGGCGTTTGAAAAAGCACAGACCGCGCTGGCCTCCAGCGTGCGTCAGACCCGTCAGCTGATGATCAACAGTAAGCAGCTGCAGGCCAACATCGACGTGCAGAAAACCGCACTCGCCCAGGCACAGAGCGACCTGAACCGTCGCGTGCCGCTCGGTACCGCCAATCTGATTGGCCGTGAAGAGCTGCAGCACGCCCGCGATGCCGTTGCCAGCGCCCAGGCGCAGCTGGATGTGGCTATTCAGCAGTACAACGCTAACCAGGCGATGATTCTCGGTACCAGCCTTGAAAACCAGCCTGCGGTACAACAGGCGGCGACCGAAGTGCGTAACGCGTGGCTTGCCCTGCAGCGTACCAAAATCGTCAGCCCGATGACCGGCTACGTCTCCCGTCGTTCCGTACAGCCAGGCGCGCAGATCAGCCCAACCACGCCGCTGATGGCGGTCGTGCCGGCGGACAATCTGTGGGTTGATGCGAACTTCAAAGAGACGCAGCTTGCCCATATGCGTATCGGCCAGACCGCAACTGTTATCAGCGACATTTACGGCGACGACGTGAAGTACACCGGTAAAGTGGTGGGTCTGGATATGGGTACCGGCAGCGCCTTCTCGCTGCTGCCTGCGCAAAACGCCACCGGTAACTGGATCAAAGTGGTGCAGCGTCTGCCTGTGCGTATCGAGCTTGATCCTAAGCAGCTGGCAGACCATCCGCTGCGTATTGGCCTCTCCACGCTGGTGACGGTGGATACCGCTAACCGCGACGGCCAGATCCTGGCAAGCCAGGTACGCAGCACTCCGGCTTATGAAAGTAACGCCCGTGAAATTAGCCTCGATCCGGTCAACAAGCTGATCGATGACATCGTGAAGGCAAACGCCGGTTAATCCGAAGGTGAGCGTTATGCAACAGCAAAAGCCGCAAAAACCGCTGGAAGGCGCGCAGCTGGTCATAATGACCATTGCGTTGTCGCTGGCGACATTCATGCAGGTGCTGGACTCCACCATCGCAAACGTGGCGATCCCGACGATCGCCGGGAACCTTGGCTCATCATTGAGCCAGGGAACCTGGGTCATTACCTCGTTCGGGGTGGCAAACGCCATCTCCATTCCGATTACCGGCTGGCTGGCGAAGCGCGTCGGTGAGGTGAAGTTGTTCCTGTGGTCAACAGTGGCGTTTGTGCTGGCCTCCTGGGCGTGCGGGATGTCCAGCAGCCTGACGATGCTGATTTTCTTCCGCGTCATCCAGGGGATTGTCGCCGGGCCGCTGATCCCCCTTTCGCAAAGTTTGCTGCTGAGTAACTACCCGCCTGCAAAACGCTCCGTCGCGCTGGCGCTGTGGTCAATGACCGTGATCGTCGCGCCTATCTGCGGACCGATTCTCGGCGGGTACATCAGCGATAACTACCACTGGGGCTGGATCTTCTTCATCAACGTTCCGATTGGAGCGGTTGTGGTTCTGATGACGCTGCAATCCCTGCGCGGTCGTGAGACCCGTACCGAACAGCGGCGAATCGACAGCATTGGTCTGGCGCTGCTGATCCTCG
Organism: Enterobacter sp. 50793107; assembly: GCF_001463365.1. Lineage (NCBI taxonomy): Bacteria > Pseudomonadati > Pseudomonadota > Gammaproteobacteria > Enterobacterales > Enterobacteriaceae > Enterobacter > Enterobacter sp. 50793107. The sequence continues at coordinate 4,268 of NZ_LNII01000103.1, forward strand.
GTATCGGCAGTCTGCAGATCATGCTCGACCGGGGTAAGGAGCTGGACTGGTTCAACTCGCAGGAGATCATCATCCTGACCATTGTCGCGGTGGTGTCGCTGAGCTTCCTGATTGTCTGGGAGCTGACGGACGACAACCCGATAGTCGATCTCTCGCTGTTTAAGTCGCGAAATTTCACCATCGGCTGTCTGTGTATCAGCCTCGCCTATATGCTCTACTTCGGCGCGATTGTTCTGCTGCCGCAGCTGCTGCAGGAGGTGTATGGCTATACCGCGACCTGGGCGGGTCTGGCCTCTGCGCCTGTTGGGGTGATCCCGGTGCTGCTATCGCCGATCATTGGCCGCTTTGCCCATAAGCTCGACATGCGTCGGCTGGTGACCTTCAGCTTCATTATGTATGCGGTGTGCTTCTACTGGCGTGCGTATACCTTTGAACCGGGGATGGACTTTGGCGCCTCTGCGTGGCCGCAGTTTATTCAGGGCTTCGCGGTAGCGTGCTTCTTTATGCCGCTGACCACCATCACGCTGTCTGGCTTACCGCCTGAGCGTCTGGCGGCCGCGTCGAGCCTGTCGAACTTTACCCGTACATTAGCGGGCTCCATCGGGACATCGATCACCACCACGCTGTGGACAAACCGGGAATCGATGCACCATGCGCAGCTGACCGAAGCGGTAAATCCGTACAACCCGAATGCGCAGCAGATGTATAGCCAGCTTCAGGGGATGGGCATGACGGAACAGCAGGCGTCCGGCTGGATTGCCCAGCAGATCACCAACCAGGGGCTGATTATCTCGGCTAACGAGATTTTCTGGATATCCGCGGGGATCTTCATCGTCCTGCTGGGGCTGGTGTGGTTTGCCAGACCGCCGTTTGGTGCCGGCGGTGGAGGGGGTGGCGCGCACTAGTCCTCTGCGTGAAATGCCCGGTGGCGCTTCGCTTATCGGGCCTACGATATGTGCACATCCGGCAAAACCCGCGCTGTTGTCCAAAACGCGACAGCAATTGTCACATCCGATAAAGCAGCGCTCCTGAAATCGATTCACGATAGTGAAAAGACAACAGGAGCGCATCATGCTGAACACACCCGCCGACAAGTACCAGCCTTATCCCGTTATTTCTCTTCCCGACCGTCGCTGGCCTGAGCAACGCATCACCCATGCCCCGCGCTGGCTCTCAACCGATTTACGCGATGGCAACCAGGCCCTGGCCGAACCCATGGACAGCACGCGCAAGCTGCAGTTCTGGGATCTGCTGTTAAGCTGCGGGTTTAAAGAGATTGAAGTTGCCTTTCCTTCTGCCTCGCAGACGGATTTCAACTTTGTTCGCCAGTTGATTGAAGAGAATCGCATCCCGGATGACGTCACAATTCAGGTGTTAACCCAGGCACGAGAAGACCTGATCGTCCGGACCTTTGAATCGTTACGTGGCGCGAAACAGGCCACCGTCCATCTGTATAACGCCACCGCCCCGCTGTTTCGCCGCCTGGTGTTCGGCCTGGAGAAAGCGCAAATCGTTGAGCTGGCAACACGCTCCACGCGGCTTATCCGCACGCTGTGCGAAGAGAACCCGGAGACGCGCTGGCAGTACGAATACTCCCCGGAGACCTTCTGCTTTACCGAGCCGGAGTTTGCGCTGGAGATTTGTGAAGCGGTGGCGGAGATCTGGCAGCCCTGCGCCGAACGGCCCATGGTGATCAACTTACCGGCCACCGTGGAGGTCAGCACGCCGAACGTGTATGCCGATCAGATTGAGTATTTCTGCCGCCACTTTAGCCGTCGCGCCGATGTTTGCATCAGCGTTCATCCGCATAATGACCGCGGTACCGGCGTGGCCAGCGCGGAGCTGGCGGTGATGGCGGGTGCGGACCGGGTGGAAGGCTGTCTGTTTGGCAACGGCGAACGCACGGGCAACGTCTGCCTGGTAACGCTGGCGATGAATCTCTACAGCCAGGGGATCAGCCCGAATCTCAACTTTAGCGATATGAACCGGGTGGTAGAAGTGGTGGAAGCCTGCAACCAGCTTCCGGTACACCCGCGCCATCCGTGGGCGGGACGGCTGGCCTATACCGCCTTCTCGGGCTCGCATCAGGACGCCATCAAAAAAGGCTTTGATGCCCGCAAACCGGGCGAGCGCTGGGAGATGCCGTACCTGCCCGTCGATCCGCAGGATATCGGCTGCACGTATGAAGCGGTGATCAGGGTTAACAGCCAGTCCGGGAAAAGCGGCAGCGCCTGGCTCATCGAGCAGAATCATGGTCTGAAGTTGCCCCGCGCGTTGCAGCAGGATTTTAGCCAGCATGTGCAGCAGGAGACCGATCGCCACGGTAAAGAGATGACACAGCACGCCCTGTGGCAGCTGTTTCGCAGCCGCTACGGGCTGGTCGCAGACCCACACTTTGCCCTGCAATCTTATCGCAGCGACAGTCAGCAGGACGGTCAGTTACGTTTGACGGCAAGCGTCGTGACGCAGGGCACAACGCGCCAGCTTGAAGGCCAGGGCAACGGGCTGTTATCCGCGGCAGCCAGTGGGTTAAGCCGCTGGCTCAACACCCCGTTTGTGATTAAAGACTACCACGAACATACGCTGGGGGAGCGCAGCGACAGCCGCTCGGTGGCTTACATCCGCTGCCTGTTCCAGGACGGCAGCAGCCGTTGGGGAGTGGGCATTGACAGTGACGTGGCGCGCGCCTCGCTCCAGGCGCTGTTTAATGCGGTGAGCTGTCTTTGAAGTAATCGCTGGGTGATGTCCCCATCACCCGGCGAAACATCGCGGTAAAGGCGCTGTGGCTACCGTAGCCCAGATCCAGCGCTACGCGTAGCACGGGCTGCCCCTGAGCCAGCCGTTGCAACGCCTCCAGCAGGCGCGCCCTTCTCAACCACTCCGCGTAGCGTAAACCGGTCTGCTGTTGAAAATGACGGTTCAGTGTGCGCTCACTCATGCCTGCGCAGCTCGCCGCCTCAGTACTGCTCCAGCTTTCACCGGGTGCCTGGCGGATCCGCTGGCAAAGCTGGCGTAACGGCTCGCTTTCTGGCTCCGGCAGATGAAACGGTAGCACTGGCATCAAACGGATCTCATCCAGAATCAGCTCATACACCCGCTCGTCGCGGCTCCCCGGCGAGTAAGATTCATCAAGCAGCAGGGAAGCGAGGATCAGTTCGCGTAACAGCGACGAGATCTGCACGATCTGGCAGGTTGCAGGGAGATCGGCCCGCGCCAGCGGATCGATAAACAGCGTACGCGCCGCCACGTTGCCGGTGATGCGAAGCGAGTGTTGCGTTCCTGCTGGCAACCAGACGCCACGGCCCGGCGGAACAACCCAACAGCCCGATGCGGTATCCACTCTTACCACCCCGCTCAGGGTGTGCAGCAGCTGGGCACAGTCGTGCTGGTGCCACGGCTCGCTGTCACCATGAACGTAATCATGGGCAAACGGAACGAGGGGACGATGGGTAAAAGAGAAGGTAGACGTTGTGGTCATGGGTTAAACAACCCTCACCCTACCCTCTCCCGGTGGGAGAGGGAAAAGGTGCACTAGATGTGCAGTTCCTGCAGTTTTTCTTTTGGCAGGGCCAGCTCTTCGTTGCTGTTGACGCGAACATCACGCTCGATGATGTGACGCGCGATCTCCTGGGCTTCTTCCAGAGAGTGCATCTGATATGTGCCGCACTGGTATACGTTCAGCTCAGGGATCTGGTTCTGCTCTTTTACCTTCAGCACGTCCTGCATGGCCGCTTTCCACGCATCAGCAACACGCTTCTCTTCAGGCTGGCCGATCAGGCTCATGTAAAAACCGGTACGGCAGCCCATCGGAGAAATATCGATAATCTCCACGCCGTTACCGTTCAGGTGGTCACGCATAAAACCAGCAAACAGGTGTTCCAGCGTATGAATGCCCTTTTCCGGCATCACTTCTTTATTCGGCACGCAGAAGCGCAGATCGAAAACGGTGATCGTGTCGCCGTGCGGGGTGTTCATGGTCTTCGCCACGCGGACTGCAGGTGCTTCCATACGGGTATGGTCGACAGTAAAGCTATCTAATAACGGCATACGTCACCTCCGATAGTGATTTTTTTTAAAATAAACTGAACTCTTCTACAGAATGCACGTCTGAGTATATGAAAGACGCGCATTTGTTATCATCATCCCTGAATTCAGAGATGTATATTTTGGCCACAGCGATGTGGCCTTTTTCTTTTCTGCTTAAGCCTGCTTCGCCAGGAACGCCTCAAACGACTCCGTATCCGCCGCTTCGACCTCTTTCTGACGTACGACAGACGCATCGCGCTCCGCCGCAAAATCCGCTTCGCTCAGGATCTCTAATGGCTCCTGCATCAGCATTTCACGGTACTCCGCGGAGAGGGCACGCCCTGTTCCGCCGATGCCCTGATCAATCATAGAACGCAGAATACGCGCCGAGAATGTCAGCTCCGGGTTATCAAAGCATTCCACTAACTGGTCGCAGACCTGTTGATACGCTTCGCCACCGTAAAGGCTGTCCATTGTCTGGGCAACGCGCTTCAGGTCGCGGAACAGATCTTTACCCACTTTCGGCAGCGGGAACTGCGCCGTTTCACAGCCGATACCCAACGTCAGGCCCGGTTTGCGTCCTTCCAGGATCACGCGGTTCCAGTTAGTGCGGGTACAGAGCAGTTCGTCTGAACTCATTTCCGGCGCATCGGCCAGCACACACCAGACCATAAACAGATCCAGGAAGCGAACCTGCTGCTCATCAACACCGACCGGTGAGAACGGGTTGATATCCAGTGAGCGCACTTCAATGTATTCGATCCCGCCGCGCTGCAGCGCATCCGACGGGGTTTCACCGCTGCGCGTCACGCGCTTCGGACGAATCGGTGCGTACAGTTCGTTTTCAATCTGCAGCACATTGCTGTTGATTTGCAGACGTTTGCCGTCTTTTTCGAGGCCGATTTTCTCGTACTCTTCCGACGGGGTTTTGATCGCCCGCTTCAATCCTGCCACATATTCGTGCAATTCGTTAAACGTAATACCGAGATTGCTTTGCGATTTATTGGTATAGCCAAGGTCGCTCAGACGCAGCGAGGTGGCATACGGCAGGTAGTACATTCCGCACGCGGTCTTCTCGAACGGTAGCGTCGTCGGTTTCCCCTGCAGGAACGAGGAGCATATAGCCGGAGACGCACCAAACAGGTAAGGAATAACCCAGCCAAAACGGTAATAGTTGCGGATCAGGCGGAAGTAACCCACGGAGATCGCGTCCTTATCCGTTTCACCGCATTTCGCCTGCCAGAAAGCCATCGGCAAAGAGAAGTTGTAATGTACGCCTGAGATCGTCTGCATCAACGCGCCGTAGCGGTTTTTCAGACCCTCGCGATACAGCGTTTTCAGTCGTCCGATATTCGACGTGCCGTATTGCGCCAGTTCAATCTCCTGCCCCTGCTCGATATAGCAGGGCATGCTGAGCGGCCACATACGCTCATCGCCCATATTTCGGGCGGTGTAGCGATGGATGTCGCGCAATATCGTCAGCATATGATCAATATCACCGTCCACCGGAGTGATAAATTCCAGCAGTGCTTCAGCGAAATCGGTAGTGATCCATTTATGTGTCAGCGCCGAGCCTAACGTCTTCGGGTGACCCGTCGTCGCTAAGCTGCCATCCGCGTTTACGCGCAGCGTTTCACGCTCAAGGCCACGCTGAATACCCTTCAGTGCCTGAGGGTGGTTTTCCAGCCAGGCCAGCGCCTGTGATACGTCCGGGATCAAATTGACCTCCCGCCTGTCAAAGTAATGTTACTCAGCATAATTGTAATGGTTGACGATTGAAGGTCGCGTATTCATTCCACCAATTAGTGCCACCACGTCATACCCTGTAGTGTTGCCCACGCCACAAGAACATAGCGCAACGCCTTGCCAAGGCACAAAAAAAAGAGCACCGGCCCCCAGGAGATGCGCATCCATCCCGCCAGCAGACACAGTAAATCGCCTATTACAGGCATCCAGCTTAATAACAGCGTGGCAGCGCCATAGCGTTTTAGCCAGCCGACTGCCTTTTCCTGCCAGCGCGATTTTTCACGCAGCGGAAAGAAACGCCCAAGAATAACGTTAGTCAGCCCTCCAAGGCTATTACCCATTGTTGCTATTAACACAAGCAACCAGGGCTGACTCACGCCAGACAACAGCATCGCCACCAGCACCACTTCCGAATTACCCGGTAAAAGCGTAGCACTTAAAAAACTGCTGGCGAATAATGATAAAAGTGACAGCGCGTCACTCACAGTAAGCGAACATCCACCGCATCCATTCCGGCAGCACGCGCGGCCTGAATGCCAAAGTCGGCATCTTCAAAGACAACGCATTTTGCCGCCGGCACACCCATTCGTTCTGCGCAAAGCAGGAAGGTGTCCGGTGCGGGTTTGTGATTTTTAACATGGTCGGCGGCAACCACCGCAGAAAAATAGTGGCGCAGGCCAAGATGGTTGAGCAGCGCTTCGGCGATAGCGCTTTCGCTGCCCGTGCCGACCGACATCGGGCGACGTCCGTGCCACTCTTTTACCACGTCAATAAGCGGCAGAGGACGCACGGTATCCAGCAGGATAGCTTTGACTGCATCGGTTTTTTCACGCGCGAGCTGGTGCGGATCAAGATCGGCCTGATTAAGTTCAATCACGGCCTGTGCGATACGCCAGGTAGGTGATCCGTTGAGGGCTATCATCGCCTGGAGATCGAAGCGCATACCGTAACGTCCAAGAACGTCCGTCCAGGCCTGGCGATGCGTGGGTTCGGTATCCAGAAGCGTGCCATCCATATCGAAGATCAAACCGTCATACTGTGCGTACATCGTGCTCTCGCTAACCGATTAACAAAGGGTTACTTTATCGTAAACGGGCGTTTTTGTCGCTGACAGAGAGTGTGATTGCTGACGGAACGTCGAAGGAATAAACAAACCAGGAGAAGATGGTGCATCCGGGAGGATTCGAACCTCCGACCGCTCGGTTCGTAGCCGAGTACTCTATCCAGCTGAGCTACGGATGCATCGGGGAAATGCTTTTAGAAACAGTAAATGGTGCATCCGGGAGGATTCGAACCTCCGACCGCTCGGTTCGTAGCCGAGTACTCTATCCAGCTGAGCTACGGATGCATCAGGGTACTGCTTTCAGAAATAGTAAATGGTGCATCCGGGAGGATTCGAACCTCCGACCGCTCGGTTCGTAGCCGAGTACTCTATCCAGCTGAGCTACGGATGCATCGGGATTTACTACTGTACTGCTCGATGTTCATATCACTTCTAAAGCAATATGAAGTAATAGATGGTGCATCCGGGAGGATTCGAACCTCCGACCGCTCGGTTCGTAGCCGAGTACTCTATCCAGCTGAGCTACGGATGCAAAATGGCGGTGAGGCGGGGATTCGAACCCCGGATGCAGCTTTTGACCGCATACTCCCTTAGCAGGGGAGCGCCTTCAGCCTCTCGGCCACCTCACCACACAACGCCTCTTTCGAGTGCTTCGAGCCACTCGTTAAGAGCTTCTCGTCGCTGCGTGGCGCATATATTACTTTCTGGGACTTATAAGTCAAACAATTTTCCAAAAGCTTTTATCGTTTGCACAAATCACAGGCAATTCGCATGTAAAAGCCGCAAAGAGAGTGTTTTATAAGCGGATTTTGCAGGCATCCTCCCAGAAATCTATGAAGAGAAGCGTGTGGTTTGGACGAGATAAGCTGGCGAGAGTGGTTAAAAACAGAGCGATTGAAATCGAACGGTAACTTTAAGCAGGAAAAATAACAGGAGGGGTTGCGTCTCGCCCGACAGCGAGACGCGACAATATCAGTAACTGGACTGCTGGGATTTTTCAGCCTGGATACGCTGGTAGATCTCTTCACGGTGGACAGATACTTCTTTAGGAGCGTTAACACCAATACGTACCTGGTTACCCTTTACCCCTAAAACTGTCACGGTGACCTCATCCCCAATCATGAGGGTCTCACCAACTCGACGAGTCAGAATCAGCATTCTTTGCTCCTTGAAAGATTAAAAGAGTCGGGTCTCTTGTATCCCGGCATTATCCATCATATAACGCCAAAAAGTAAGCGATGACAAACACGTAAAGTGTAAGCAGTCACGGCATCACATTCTGTTAAACGTAAGTTTAGCCGATATACACAAACTCAACCTGACTTTATCGTTATCGATAGTGCAGTGAACAAGACGCCATAACGTTACCGCTATGGCGTCTGTTTGTGCTTTGTAGTTATTACAGTTTCGCGCTTACCCAGCTTTCAACGCTGGCCAATGCCGCAGGAAGTGCCGCCGCATCCGTACCACCGGCTTGCGCCATGTCCGGACGACCGCCACCTTTGCCACCCACCTGCTGGGCAACCATGCCAATCAGTTCCCCTGCTTTAACGCGGTCGGTCACATCCTTAGAGACGCCCGCAATCAGAGAAACCTTACCTTCTGCTACCGTCGCCAGTACGATAACCGTCGAACCAAGCTGGTTCTTGAGATCGTCGACCATGGTACGCAGCATCTTAGGCTCTACACCTGCCAGATCGCTGACAAGCAGTTTGACGCCCTTAATGTCTACAGCTTTGCTGGAGAGGTTTGCACTCTCCTGCGCCGCAGCCTGCTCTTTCAGCTGCTGCAGCTCTTTTTCCAACTGGCGAGTACGATCCAGCGCAACACGCACTTTCTCGCCCAGATTCTGGGTATCGCCTTTCAACAGCTGCGCGATATCGTGCAGCTGGTCACTCTGCGCATGCAGGCTGGCAATCGCGCCTTCACCGGTCACCGCTTCAATACGACGCACACCTGCCGCCGTACCGGATTCAGAAATGATGCGGAACAGACCGATATCACCGGTACGCGATGCGTGTGTACCACCGCACAGCTCGGTAGAGAAGTCGCCCATGCTCAATACGCGAACACGGTCGTCATATTTCTCACCAAACAGGGCCATCGCACCTTTTTTCTTCGCCGCGTCGAGATCCATAATGTGGGTTTCGATTGGCAGGTTACGACGGATTTGCGCGTTCACCAGATCTTCCACCGCACGGATTTCAGACGGTTTCATCGCTTCAAAATGCGAGAAGTCGAAACGCAGCACTTTGTCGTTAACCAGAGAACCTTTCTGTGCAACATGCGTTCCCAGAACCTCACGCAGTGCAGCGTGCATCAGGTGCGTTGCCGAGTGGTTCAGACGGATGCGTGCGCGGCGCGCTTCGTCAACATTAGCCTGAACGCCCTCGCCCACTTTCAGGGAGCCTGAAACCAGTTTACCCAGATGACCAATCGCCTGGCCGTATTTCTGAGTGTCGTTCACACTGAAGCTGAAACCGTTGCCTTTCAGTTCGCCTTTATCGCCAACCTGACCACCGGATTCCGCATAGAACGGGGTTTTATCCAGAATGACAACTGCATCCTGACCTGCGCTGATGCTGTCTACGGCTTTGCCGTCAACAAACAGGGCGGTCACTTTGCCAGTCAGTTCCAGCGCTTCATAACCTTTAAATTCAGACGCGCTATCCACGCGGATCATCGCGTTGTAGTCTGCGCCAAAACCGCTGGACTCACGCGCACGACGACGCTGCTCTTCCATCGCCGCTTCGAAGCCCGCTTCGTCCACTTTGATGTTGCGCTCACGGCAAACGTCCGCCGTCAGGTCAACCGGGAAGCCGTAAGTGTCGTACAGGCGGAAGGCGGTTTCGCCATCCAGCGTGTCGCCCTTAAGCTTAGCGAGTTCTTCATCCAGCAGCGCCAGACCACGCTCCAGCGTACGTGCAAACTGCTCTTCTTCAGTTTTCAGTACTTGCTCAACCTGCGCCTGCTGGCGTTTCAGCTCGTCACCTGCAGAACCCATTACGCCAACCAGTGGCCCAACGAGCTTATAGAAGAAGGTGTCCTTCGCGCCCAGCATGTTGCCGTGACGGATAGCACGACGAATGATACGACGCAGCACATAGCCACGGTTTTCATTCGACGGAATAACACCGTCAGCAATCAGGAACGCACAGGAACGGATATGGTCTGCGATTACGCGCAGTGATTTGTTGTTCAGATCGGTCGCGCCGGTCACTTCTGCAACGGCTTTGATCAGGGTGCTGAACAGATCAATTTCGTAGTTGGAGTTAACGTGCTGCAGAACAGCCGCGATACGCTCCAGGCCCATACCGGTATCAACGGACGGCTTCGGCAGCGGCTCCATGGTGCCGTCGGCCTGACGGTTGAACTGCATGAAGACGATGTTCCAGATCTCAATGTAGCGATCGCCGTCTTCTTCAGGGCTGCCTGGAGGACCACCCCAGATGTGGTCGCCGTGATCGTAGAAGATCTCGGTGCACGGACCGCAAGGGCCGGTGTCACCCATCTGCCAGAAGTTGTCAGACGCGTACGGTGCGCCTTTGTTGTCACCGATGCGAATAATACGTTCGCGCGGGATACCGACTTCTTTTTCCCAGATTTCGTAGGCTTCGTCATCGGTTTCATAGACGGTAACCCACAGACGCTCTTTCGGCAGGTTGAACCAGTTTTCACCGGTCAGCAGTTCCCACGCGTATTGAATAGCATCATGTTTGAAATAGTCGCCGAAGCTGAAGTTACCCAGCATTTCGAAGAAGGTATGGTGGCGCGCGGTGTAACCGACGTTTTCCAGATCGTTGTGTTTACCGCCCGCACGCACGCAACGCTGTGAGGTTGTGGCGCGGGAATAATTACGCTTGTCGAGACCAAGGAACACATCCTTGAACTGGTTCATCCCGGCGTTGGTAAACAGCAGAGTTGGGTCGTTGTTCGGCACCAGGGAGCTGCTGGCAACAACCTGGTGTCCCTTACTATGGAAAAAATCGAGAAACGCCTGACGGATCTCAGCGGTGCTCTTGCTCATAATTATCCTGAAATCAAGCTAACGAAATGTCGTAGCAAGCCGGTATCGGTAAACCCCTGGACAGACCTGCTACTGGAAAAAGTGGGAATAAGATAAGTTTTCTTTGGTGGGAAGTAAAATCCCGCATGCGTTCAATCGGCAAAATTACGCCAGATATCCTGAATATCTTCCATCAGAAAGCCGCGGTAGAGCAAAAAGCGCTGGATTTTGACTTTTTCTGAAAATTCACGCGGCAGCGGTTCACCGTATTTACGAATCGCCTGCTCTTTTGCCAGCGCACACCAGTCGGTGTCACAGTCGCGCATTGCTTTTTCGATGGACTCACGGGCAACGCCCTTCTGGTTCAGCTCCTGACGAATACGCGCCGGACCGTATCCCTTGCGGCCACGGCTGGCCAGGAACCGGGAAGCAAAACGGTCGTCATCCAGATAGTGATGCTCATAGCACCAGGCAATCACCCGGTCATAATCTTCCGCGGTGGCATCAATCTCTTCCGGTCCATTTTTACTCATCACCGGGGCCGACAATTTACGCCGCAGCTCTTGTTCACTGTGGTCACGCACGGCAAGGATCCGCACCGCGCGGTCCAGTAATCGCGCATAAGCGGGTCGACGCGTTGTGGATTCGCTCATAAAAAACCTGCTGGTTCAGAAATGCAAAAAGGGCCGCATCAGCAGCCCTTCATTTTTAAACGAAAGCCTTAAAAGTCTTCGTTAGTTTCTTCAGCATCCGCACCATCAACCACAAAATCAGGTTTAGAGTCCTGGTTGTTCAGCAGAAGCTCACGCACTTTCTTCTCGATCTCTTTCGCTGCAGCCGGGTTCTCTTTCAGCCAGGAGATCGCATTCGCTTTACCCTGACCAATTTTATCGCCGTTGTAGCTGTACCATGCGCCCGCTTTTTCGATCAGCTTCTCTTTCACGCCCAGGTCAACCAGTTCGCCGAAGAAGTTGATACCTTCACCGTAGAGAATCTGGAATTCAGCCTGTTTGAACGGCGCGGCGATCTTGTTCTTCACGACCTTCACGCGGGTTTCACTCCCCACCACGTTCTCACCCTCTTTCACCGCACCGATACGGCGGATATCCAGACGGACAGAAGCATAGAATTTCAGCGCGTTACCACCAGTAGTGGTTTCCGGGTTACCGAACATTACGCCAATTTTCATACGGATCTGGTTGATGAAGATCAGCAGCGTGTTGGACTGCTTCAGGTTACCGGCCAGCTTACGCATTGCCTGGCTCATCATACGTGCCGCGAGGCCCATGTGAGAGTCGCCGATTTCGCCTTCGATTTCCGCTTTTGGCGTCAGCGCAGCAACGGAGTCGACCACGATAACGTCAACCGCACCGGAACGCGCCAGCGCGTCACAAATCTCCAGCGCCTGTTCACCTGTATCTGGCTGCGAACACAGCAGGTTATCGATATCCACGCCCAGCTTACGAGCATAAACAGGGTCCAGCGCGTGCTCGGCATCGATAAAGGCACAGGTTTTACCTTCGCGCTGCGCCGCGGCAATCACCTGCAGCGTCAGGGTGGTTTTACCGGAGGATTCTGGCCCGTAGATCTCTACGATACGGCCCATTGGCAGGCCGCCCGCGCCCAGCGCGATATCCAGAGAAAGCGAACCGGTGGAGATCGTTTCCACATCCATGGTACGGTCTTCACCCAGGCGCATGATGGAGCCTTTACCGAATTGCTTTTCGATCTGGCCCAGTGCTGCCGCCAACGCTTTCTGTTTGTTTTCGTCGATAGCCATTATTACTCCTGTCATGCCGGGAGAAGCGACTGTGCTTCACCGTGGATTTCTGTTCTGTTGGTGCAATTATACTGTATAGTCATACAGTATCAAGTGTTTTGTAGAAATTGTTGCCAGAGCGTTTTTAACGCATAAACGGTGGCCTGACGACGCACGCTTTCACGATCGCCGCTAAAGCACTCGCGACGCGTGATCCCTTCACCTTTAGAGGTGGCAAAACCAAACCAGACGGTGCCAACAGGCTTCACGTCACTGCCGCCGTCCGGGCCGGCGATACCGCTAATAGAGATGGCATAATCTGCACGCGCCGCTTTTAGCGCACCAATTGCCATCTCAATCACCACCGGTTCGCTGACCGCGCCATGCTGTTCAAGCGTGGATTCGTGCACGCCAATCATTTGCGCTTTAGCTTCGTTACTGTAGGTCACAAAGCCGCGTTCAAACCAGGCGGAACTGCCTGCAATATCGGTAATGGCTTTAGCAACCCAGCCGCCGGTACAGGATTCGGCAGTCGTAATAGTCGCGCCACGTTGCTTAAGCGCCAGTCCTACGACTTCGCTAAGCTGCATCAATTCATGGTCAGTCATTCTCGCTCCGGGCATCAGAAAAACGTGCAGCACAAGATAGCACTTTCTCGTCAGATATGGAGATGAGGATCATGTTTTACGAGGGGGGTTCAGAAAAAAGCCGATGCGAATGCACCGGCTAAGAAAAGGTTACTTCATGCTCCTGGCGAGGGTATTTACGTTATGGCGAAACGCCTTAACGTAGGTATCCGCCACGCCGCCTTTGGCCGACAGCGCCTCCGGGTAAAGTTCGCCCCCCGGCTGCGCACCGGTGGCCGTGGCAATTTGTTTAACCAGGCGCGGGTCGAGCTGGTTTTCCATAAACCAGGTTTTCACCCCGTCCGCTTTAATCTGATTGATAATCTCAGCCACCTGCGCTGCGCTGGCTTCGCTCTCTGACGACAAGCCCTGCGGCGCAATAAAGGTTACGCCATAGGCGCGGCTGAAGTAGCCGAAGGCGTCATGGCTGGTGAGGACTTTACGTTTTACCTGCGGGATCTGGCTGAACTGCGTTTTGGCCCAGCTGTCCAGTTGCATAAGCTGCGCGATATAGGGTTGACCGGTGGCCTCCAGCGCCGACTTATCTTCAGGATCGGCTTTTACCAGACCGGCAAGGATATTTTGCGCATACAGTGCCCCGTTCGCCGCGCTGTTCCAGGCATGCGGATCGGTCACGGTTTTCCCGTCCTCTTCAAGCGTGTGGGTTTTCACCCCGGTCGAAGCCACTACCAGCTGGCCCTTAAATCCGGAGGCCTTCACCAGACGGTCGAGCCAGCCCTCCAGCCCCAGACCGTTCACCACCACTACATCGGCCTTGCTGAGCGCCGCACTGTCTTTCGGCGACGGTTCAAAGGTATGCGGATCGCCGTCCGGCCCCACCAGCGTGGTCACATTGACCCGGTCGCCCCCTACCTCACGCGTAATGTCTCCCAGAATGGAAAAACTGGTGACCACATTAAGCGTTTTCGCCATCACGCCCTGTGACAACATCCCGAGCGCGAGCGCCATTATTAACCCTGTACGTTTCATCATTTCCCCTTGCGTTAAAAAAGCGCACGCAGGCTGCCAGCCAGGTGGCTTCGTGTGCCAAATAAAACAGAAATAAAGAACAGCGCGCTGGCGGTCAGCACGATGGACGGCCCGGCGGGTAAACTCACCGCCCAGGAGAGGCTTAACCCCAGCCATGCGCAAAAAACGCCGCTGATGCCCGCCAGGCAGAGCAACCCCGGCAGGGTGCGCACCCAGCAGCGTGCAGCCACCGCCGGCAACATCATCAGCCCGACGGCCATCAGCGTGCCGAGAACCTGAAATCCGGCCACCAGGTTAAGCACCAGTAGCGCCAGAAACAGCCCGTGCAACAGGCCGGGCAGCCAGCGGGCGTTAACCTGTAGCCAGGCGGTATCGAACGCCTCAGTCACCAGCCCACGATAGAAAACTGCCAGCGTCACCAGCGTGAAGATGCACACGCCAGCCACAAACAGCGCGGCGTCGTTATCCACCGCCAGAATGGAGCCAAACAGCAGGTGCAGCAGATCGACGTTCGAACCACGTAGCGACACCAGCGTCACGCCCAGCGCCAGCGAGCCGAGATAGAACCCGGCAAAACTGGCGTCCTCTTTGAGCGGCGTACGTCGACTGACCAGCCCGGCCACCAGCGCCACGGCGATCCCGGCGATAAACCCGCCGATGCTCATCGCCAGCAGTGACATACCGCTCAGCAGATAGCCCACCGCAACGCCGGGTAAAATGGCGTGTGAAAGGGCATCGCCCATCAGGCTCATCCGGCGCAGCTGAAGAAATACGCCCAGTGCCGTGGTGCTGACGGACAGCGCCAGGCACACCACCAGCGCGCGACGCATAAAGCCGTATTCGATAAACGGCTGAAAGAAGAGATGCCAGATCATGCCACCCTCACCCGCTCGGTTTTCCAGTGCGGAATAGTCGTATCCAGCCGTAGTGTTTGCGGAAAATGACGCGATACGCGCTCGCTGTCATGCAATACCGCAAGCAGGGTCTGGCCCTGCATGTACATCTCGAGCATCAGGTCCATCAGCACGTTACAGGTAGCTTCATCGACGCCGGTAAAAGGTTCATCCAGCATCACCAGCGGCGCCTGTTGCACCAGGATCCGCGCAAATAGCATGCGCTGAAACTGGCCGCCGGAGAGTGCATCGATGGTAGATAACGCCATGGCGTCCAGCCCGACACGCTCCAGCGCGCTGGCAATGCGCGAGCGTGTTTCCCGACGAAAGCCGGAAAAGAGCGACACACGCGGCCAGCAGCCCATACTCACCACATCCTGCACCGTCAGCGGAAACTGCGCCTCCAGAGCGTGACGCTGTGCCAGCCAGCCAATCACCGGGCGTTTCTCCTGCCAGCGAAAACGGCCGCTCACCGGCGGAATAAACCCGGCGAGTGTTTTGAGCAGCGTGGATTTTCCACATCCATTGGCCCCGATAATGGCGGTCATACTTCCGCGTTCAATCACGCCCGACAAGGCGCGCGTAACGGGCATGCGGTCGTAACCCGCAATCAGTTCATCCATGACAATCATGGCAATGCCACCGCCCAGCGCACGGCCAGCCCGATAAACACGACAATCACCAGCGCCAGCAGAAACCTAACTGCCGCAGACAAAGAGAAAAGGGACGTTGACATGTTGACACCACATTTAATGTTATAACGTAACAATAATGAAAGGCGATTGAGATGTAAATGGCGCGTTTGCAAAGGGAGTGTGGCGAAATGTTTCTGCAAAATTCCCCTCTCCCGTGGGAGAGGGAGGAATAAAGCGACTTACTGACTAAACGGCGATGCCGCAGGGACACGCGCCTGCGATACCGCCAGGCCCAGCTGCCACACGGCCATCGCATAGTGCGTGCTGTGGTTATAGCGGGTGATGGTGTAGAAGTTTGGCATACCGTACCAGTACTGATACCCGGTTCCTACATCCAGACGCAGCAGGCTCACCTGATCGACATTACCCAGCGGCTGCGTTGGCGTTAAACCTGCCGCCGTCAGCTGCGCAACGCTGTATTTGGTTTTGAAGCCGTTTTCCAGACCAAACGCTTCGCCGTTAGCCTGCACGGCAACCTGCCCACCCGGCGTCCAGCCGTGTGCCTTGAAGTAGTTCGCCACGCTGCCGATGGCATCCACCGGATCCCACAGGTTGATGTGACCATCTCCGTTAAAGTCGACGGCATACTGTTTGTAGGAAGAGGGCATAAACTGGCCGTAGCCCATCGCTCCGGCAAACGACCCTTTCAGATCGAGCGGGTCATCCTGTTCGTTACGCGCCATCAGCAGGAAGGTTTCCAGCTCGGAAGAGAAGTACTCGGCACGACGCGGATAGTTAAACGAGAGCGTGGCCAGCGCATCAAGAATGCGTGTTTTGCCCATCACGCGGCCCCAGCGCGTTTCCACGCCAATAATGCCGACGATGATTTCAGGCGGCACGCCGTAGACCTGCCACGCGCGATTGAGGGCATCTTCATACTGATTCCAGAACACCACGCCATTTTGCACGTTGTCCGGGGTAATAAACTGTTTGCGATAGCGCAACCACGCACCGTTTGGCCCGGTTGGCACCTGCGCTGACGGTGCCTGCCTGTCCATCAGGCGCAGCACGTAGTCCAGACGTTTCGCCTGCGATAAGATTTCATGCAGTTGCTGTCTGTCAAAGCCGTGTTTGCTCACCATTTTATCGATGAACTGTTCGGCCGCCGGGTTATTCGCGAAGTCGCCCCCCATCTGCATCATATTGTGCTGCGGCTCCAGCAGGAATCCTCCTGAAGGCGCGCCAGCCGTCTGCACAGCGGCTTCAGTCTTGGGTTTACTACTACAGGCGGACAGCAGAATAAGCGCAGGTAACAACGCTGCATAACGACGCTTGAACATGGGACATCCATTTAACGGGTTCGATAAGAACCCAGTATGGTAAAGCATCCGCAACACCTCAAGGAAGCGGTACGCGCCTTACCCACCAAATCTTTACGCTCCTCAACGCAAATCTGCGCTTTTTTCAACCAAAATGCGTCTCCCCCGCCCATTAACTTTCAAAACAATCCATTTTTCTTTCATTGTGAGATCTGATTAACACTTTAAAACCTTTCAAAGTGATTATTATTAGTCCCAGTAATACAAAACAAGAAAAGCCTCACAGGAGAGAAGAATGATAGAAACCATCACCCACGGCGCCGAGTGGTTCATCGGGCTGTTTCAGAAAGGCGGAGAAGTCTTCACCGGCATGGTGACCGGGATCCTGCCCCTGCTGATCAGCCTGCTGGTGATCATGAACGCGCTGATTAATTTTATCGGCCAGCAACGCATTGAACGCTTCGCCCAACGCTGTGCCGGGAACCCGTTATCCCGTTACCTGCTGTTGCCCTGCATTGGAACCTTCGTTTTCTGCAACCCCATGACCTTAAGCCTCGGCCGCTTTATGCCAGAAAAATACAAGCCGAGTTATTACGCCGCCGCCTCATATAGCTGTCACTCCATGAACGGCCTGTTCCCGCATATCAACCCGGGGGAATTGTTTGTTTATCTCGGCATTGCCAGCGGCCTGACAACGCTTGGCCTGCCGCTCGGCCCACTGGCGGTAAGCTATCTGCTGGTCGGCCTGGTCACCAACTTCTTCCGTGGCTGGGTGACCGATCTCACCACCACCATTTTTGAGAAAAAAATGGGCATCCAGCTTGAGCAACGCGTTCATTTGTCAGGAGCCACAGCATGAGCCGGATCCGCATTGAGAAAGGTACGGGTGGCTGGGGCGGCCCGCTGGAGTTCGACGCCACCGAAGGCAAAAAAATCGTCTATATCACCGCAGGCACACGCCCGGCGATTGTCGACAAACTACGCGAGCTGACCGGCTGGGAAGCGGTCGACGGTTTCAAAGAAGGCGAACCACCGGAGGCGGAAATCGGCGTGGCGGTTATCGACTGCGGTGGCACCCTGCGCTGCGGCCTCTATCCGAAGCGTCGCATTCCGACGGTGAATATTCACTCCACTGGAAAATCGGGCCCGCTGGCGCAGTACATCCTCGAAGACATTTATGTCTCAGGCGTGAAGGAGGACAACATCACGCTGGTGAATGGCACTTCCGCGCCGCAAAAAGCCGCACCGCGTGATTACGACACCAGTAAGAAGATCACCGAGCAGAGCGACGGCCTGCTGGCGAAGGTCGGCATGGGAATGGGATCCGCCGTGGCGGTACTGTTCCAGTCCGGGCGCGACACCATCGACACGGTGCTAAAAACCATTCTGCCGTTTATGGCCTTCGTCTCCGCGTTAATCGGCATCATCATGGCCTCCGGTCTGGGAGACTGGATCGCCCACGGCCTCGCCCCGCTTGCCAGCCACCCGCTCGGTCTGGTGACGCTGGCGCTGATCTGCTCCTTCCCGCTGCTGTCGCCGTTCCTCGGCCCGGGGGCGGTGATTGCTCAGGTCATCGGCGTCCTGATTGGCGTGCAGATTGGTCTGGGCAACATTCCTCCGCACCTGGCTCTGCCTGCGCTGTTTGCCATTAACGCTCAGGCAGCCTGCGACTTCATTCCCGTTGGCCTGTCGCTGGCCGAAGCGCGCCAGGACACCGTACGCGTGGGCGTGCCGTCTGTGCTGGTCAGTCGTTTCCTGACGGGCGCACCGACGGTGCTGATTGCCTGGTTCGTTTCCGGCTTTATTTATCAATAAGAGGTTCCTGCGATGACCGTGATTTATCAGACCACCATCACCCGCATCGGCCAGAGCGCGGCCGATGCGCTCAGCGACCAGATGCTGATCACTTTCCGTGAAGGTGCACCGGCAGATATCGAAGAGTTTTGTTTTATCCACTGCCACGGCGAGCTGCACGGAGCGTTAAAGGCAGGAAGCCAGCTGGAGCTGGGTGACACCCGCTATGCCGTCACCGCCGTGGGCGACGTGGCCGAGCAAAACCTGCGCGAGCTGGGCCACATCACCCTGCGGTTCGATGGCCAGCCGCAGGCAGAGTATCCCGGCACGGTTCACGTGGAGGGGCCGGTTCCGCAGGCTGTTACCCCAGGCTGCACATTAAAATTTGTTGCGTAATTAAGGAGAGCGTTATGAGTCAGGTTGCCGTTGTCATTGGTGGAGGACAAACCTTAGGAGAGTTTCTCTGCCGTGGGCTTGCCGCAGAAGGTTACCGCGTGGCGGTAGTGGATATTCAGAGTGAGAAAGCCGCCCGCGTGGCGGATACCATCAACACCGAGTTTGGTGAGGGGATGGCGTACGGGTTTGGTGCCGATGCCACCAGCGAGCAGAGCGTCATGGCGCTGGCTCGCGGGGTAGACGAGATTTTTGGCCGTACCGACCTGCTGGTCTACAGCGCAGGGATCGCGAAAGCGGCGTTTATCAGCGATTTCGAACTGGGGGACTTTGACCGCTCGCTGCAGGTGAATCTGGTGGGTTACTTCCTCTGCGCCCGCGAATTTTCCCGTCTGATGATCCGCGACGGCATTCAGGGGCGCATCATTCAGATCAACTCCAAATCGGGCAAAGTGGGCAGCAAGCATAACTCCGGCTACAGCGCGGCGAAATTTGGCGGCGTAGGGCTGACCCAGTCTCTGGCGCTGGATCTGGCCGAATACGGGATTACCGTTCACTCGCTGATGCTGGGCAACCTGCTGAAGTCGCCAATGTTCCAGTCGCTGCTACCTCAATACGCCACCAAGCTTGGCATCAAAGAAGACGAAGTGGAGCAGTATTACATCGACAAAGTGCCGCTGAAGCGCGGGTGCGACTATCAGGACGTGCTGAACATGCTGCTGTTTTACGCCAGCCCGAAAGCCTCGTACTGCACCGGCCAGTCGATTAACGTCACCGGTGGGCAGGTGATGTTCTGATCGAGCAGGCTGATGTCCTCACCCTCACCCTCTCCCTGTGGGAGAGGGAATATAACAAGGAGCCGATATGGTAACCGCACTCATCACCGTCGCCGCCCTCGCCTGGATCTGCCAGATGGCATTCGGCGGCTGGCAGATCCATCAGTTTAACCGCGCGTTTGACGCCCTGTGCCAGAAGGGCCGCGTGGGCGTCGGGCGCTCCGGGGGGCGCTTTAAACCGCGCGTCGTGGTTGCAATTGCGCTGGATGAACAGAACCGGGTATGCGACTCCCTCATCATGCGCGGGATGACGGTGTTTGCCCGCCCGGTGAAAATTCAGGCAATTAACGGCATATCGTTGCAGGAATTACAGCCTGATGTGATCTTCCCCCACGATCCACTCTGTCAGAATGCACTATCATTAGCGCTTAAATTGAAACATGGATAATTTCGTTGTGAACGCGATAAGCTTGCGAAATTATCATTTCGCAACGTAAGGAACGAAGCGCCTATGAAACCTCGTCAGCGGCAGGCGGCCATTCTTGAGCATCTGCAAAAGCAGGGAAAATGCTCGGTAGAAGAGCTGGCCCACTACTTTGACACCACCGGCACAACGATACGCAAGGACCTGGTATTGCTCGAAAACGCAGGCGCGGTCATTCGAACCTACGGTGGAGTAATGCTCAACAAAGATGAAGCCGACCCTCCTATCGATCACAAAACGCTGATCAACACCCACCAGAAAGCGCTGATTGCCGAAGCCGCCGTGAAATTTATCCATGATGGTGACTCCATTATTCTTGATGCGGGCAGCACCGTCCTGCAGATGATCCCGCTGCTCAATCGCTTTAACAACATCACGGTGATGACCAACAGTCTGCACATCGTCAACGCCCTGGCAGAGTTCGACAGCGAACAAACCATTCTGATGCCCGGCGGTACCTTCCGTAAAAAATCGGCGTCCTTTCACGGCCAGCTGGCGGAAAATGCCTTCGAGCACTTCAGCTTTGACAAATTGTTTATGGGCACCGACGGCATCGACCTGAACGCCGGTGTCACCACGTTCAACGAGGTGTTCAGCGTCAGTAAAGCCATGTGTAACGCCGCCCGGGAAGTCATTTTGATGGCGGACTCCTCGAAGTTTGGCCGTAAAAGCCCCAACATTGTCTGTAGCCTTGAAAGCGTCGATACGCTGATTACCGACGCAGGGATCGATCCGGCGTTCAAAAAAGCGCTGGAAGAGAAAGGCATCGATGTGATCGTAACGGGAGAAAAAGATGAGTGATTTTCTGTTAAACGCAGGCCGTCAGACCCTGATGCTGGAGCTACAGGAGGCCAGCCGCCTGCCGGAACGGCTGGGCGACGATTTTGTCCGCGCCGCCAACACCATCATCCAGTGTAAAGGCAAAGTGATTGTCTCCGGGATCGGCAAGTCCGGCCACATCGGCAAAAAAATTGCCGCAACGCTGGCGAGCACCGGGACACCGGCGTTCTTCGTGCACCCGGCTGAAGCCCTGCACGGCGATCTGGGGATGATTGAAAGCCGTGACGTGATGCTGTTTATCTCCTACTCCGGCTCGGCCAAAGAGCTGGACCTCATCATCCCGCGCCTGCAGGAAAAATCGATCGCCCTGCTGGCCATGACCGGTAAATCCCGTTCGCCGCTGGCGCTGGCGGCCAAAGCGGTGCTGGATATTGCCGTGGAGCGCGAAGCCTGCCCGATGCACCTCGCCCCCACCTCCAGTACCGTCAACACCCTGATGATGGGCGATGCGCTGGCAATGGCGGTGATGCAGGCGCGCGGTTTCAATGAAGAAGATTTCGCCCGTTCACACCCTGCCGGGGCGCTCGGCGCACGGCTGCTGAATAATGTTCATCACCTGATGCGCTCTGGCGATGCCATCCCGCAGGTCAAACTCGATACCAGCGTGATGGACGCGATGCTGGAGCTGAGCCGCACCGGGCTGGGGCTGGTCGCCGTCTGCGACGATACGCGCCAGGTGAAAGGCGTCTTTACCGACGGCGACCTGCGCCGCTGGCTGGTGGGCGGCGGCAAGCTGGAGGCTCGCGTCTCAGAAGCGATGACCTCTGGCGGGTTAACGCTGAATGCCAACAGCCGCGCCATTGAAGCCAAAGAGGTGCTGATGAAACGTAAAATCACCGCCGCGCCGGTGGTGGATGACGCTGGCCGCCTGTGCGGCGCCATCAACCTGCAGGATTTCTACCAGGCAGGCATTATTTAACCCTTCAGTCCCAGACGCTTCGCCAGCCGGTGCAGGTTGGCGACGTCCATTTCCAGCGCCCGCGCGCACGCCGCCCAACTGCGGTTGTTCTGTTCCAGCGCGCGGGTAATCATCTGACGCTGAAATTCTTCCGTCGCTTCACGCAGATTCTCGTTCACGCTTTCAGGCGCAGCGGGCTTCACGGACGGTATATTTTCATCATGCAGGGCAAAATGGCGCGCATGAATCACGATGTCATCCCCCGAGCGCGTCGCCCGCGCCAGCACCACCGCGCGATGGATGGCGTGCTCCAGCTCACGTACGTTACCCGGCCAGCCGTAGGTCAGCAGATGGCCTCGCGCTCCCGGGCTTAATACCACGCGCGACAAGCCCATTTTGAGCCGACACTGTTCGCAGAAAAAACCCGCCAGCAGCACCACATCGTCCCCACGCTCGCGCAGCGGCGGCACGGTAAGCGGAAAAACACTCAGACGATGGAACAGATCGGCGCGGAAATTGCCGTTCAGCACCGCTTCGCGCAGGTCGCGGTTGGTTGCCGCCAGCACGCGCACGTTGACCCGTAAGCTGCGGTCGTCTCCCACGCGCTGAATATCACCGTACTGTAATACGCGCAGCAGCTTGGCCTGCAGCGACAGCGAAAGCTCGCCTATTTCATCGAGGAATAGCGTGCCGTTATCGGCCATTTCAAACTTGCCGCTGCGGTTGCTGATGGCCCCGGTAAATGCCCCTTTGACGTGACCAAACAGCTCGCTTTCCGCCACGCTTTCCGGCAGTGCGGCGCAGTTAAGGTAGACCAGCGGGTTGGCCGCACGCGGTGAAGCTTCGTGAATGGATTTCGCCACCAGCTCTTTACCGGTGCCGGTCTCACCGAAGATCAGCACGTTCAAATCGGATGCCGCGACGATCTCAATCTCTTTTTTGAGTTGTACCATGCCTGGCGAGAGGCCAATCATCTCCGTATGCGCGACCTGTTCAAACGCCGCCGGGCTGCCGGGAAGAATATTCTGGCTCTCCAGCTGTTCAATCAGCAGAGCATTGTTCAGCGCCCCGGCCGCCAGGGCCGCAATCAGGCGCAGTTCTTCGTCGCTGAAGGTATCGAACTGGTCCGGCGACATGCCGTCGAGGGTCAGCGCCCCAATCAGGTTTTGTCCGGCAAACAGCGGCAGGCCGATACAGGCGTGCACCTTCAGGCTCTCCTGCCCGGGTATAAGGCCGTCGTACGGGTCGGGCAGATCGCTGTCTGCCGGAAAACGCACTACGTCACCCGCCCGGGCGATGGTCTCCAGCCGCGGGTGGCCTTCCAGCGTAAAGCGTCGCCCGAGCACGTCCTGCGCCAGCCCGTCGATGGCCAACGGAATAAACTGCCGTCCCTCGTAGCGCAGCAGCGCCGAAGCATCGCATTCCAGCACGTGGCGCAGCGTGGAGATCAGCCGCTGAAAACGATCCTGATGCCCGATGCCGGTTTGCAGTTCAATGGCGATTTTCGCCAGCACGTCTACGGAAAAGCTCATGTCTGCCTCGCTGTCATTTTGACAATACATAGTGTCATATTGACATCTTTAACGATAGTCATAATGACTACCCATTCGGGGGCATAAAAAATTTAATCCATAAAAATCAACAAAATAAAAGTTGGCACGCAAGTTGATATAGACAAAACAACTTATTCAACACGCCGTATTATTTGAGGTTGCTATGTCTATTCTGGTTAAAAATAACATTCATTGGGTTGGTCAACGTGACTGGGAAGTGCGTGATTTTCACGGAACGGAATATAAAACGCTGCGCGGCAGCAGCTATAACAGCTATCTCATTCGTGAAGGTAAAAACGTACTGATCGATACCGTCGATCATAAATTCAGCCGCGAGTTCGTGCAGAACCTGCGCAGTGAAATCGATCTGAACGACATCGACTACATCATCATCAACCACGCGGAAGAGGATCACGCCGGGGCGCTGACCGAGTTGATGTCCCACATTCCGGATACCCCGATCTACTGCACCACCAACGCCATCGACTCCATCAACGGTCACCATCACCATCCGGAGTGGAACTTCCACACCGTGAAAACCGGCGACACGCTGGATATTGGTAACGGTAAACAGCTGATCTTCGTAGAAACCCCGATGCTGCACTGGCCGGACAGCATGATGACCTACCTGACCGGCGATGCGGTGCTGTTCAGCAACGACGCCTTTGGTCAGCACTACTGCGACGAACGCCTGTTTAACGATGAAGTGGATCAGACCGAGCTGTTCGAACAGTGCCAGCGCTACTACGCCAACATCCTGACTCCGTTCAGCCGTCTGGTGACGCCCAAAATCACCGAGATCCTCGGCTTCAACCTGCCGGTGGATATGATTGCCACCTCCCACGGCGTGGTGTGGCGTGAAAACCCCACCCAGATCGTTGAGCTATACCTGAAATGGGCGGCGGATTATCAGGAAGACCGCATCACGATTTTCTACGACACCATGTCCAACAACACCCGCATGATGGCAGACGCCATCGCCCAGGGTATCAACGAGGTGGACCCGAACGTGGCGGTGAAAATCTTCAACGTGGCGCGCAGCGATAAAAACGAGATCCTCACCAACGTCTTCCGCTCTAAGGGCGTGCTGGTGGGCACCTCCACCATGAACAACGTGATGATGCCGAAAATTGCTGGCCTGGTGGAAGAGATGACCGGTCTGCGCTTCCGTAACAAACGTGCCAGCGCCTTTGGCTCCCACGGCTGGAGCGGCGGCGCGGTAGATCGTCTCTCCACCCGCCTGCAGGATGCCGGTTTTGAGATGTCCATGAGCCTGAAGGCCAAATGGCGTCCGGATCTTGACGCGCTGGAAGTCTGTCGTCAGCACGGCCGCGATATTGCTCGTCAGTGGGCGCTTGCACCGCTTCCTGAGGTCGCAGCACTCCCCGCCGAACAGCCGCAAACCTGTGCCGGGGCAGCCAGCGCCGATCTCGGTCCACGCATGCAGTGCAGCGTCTGCCAGTGGATCTACGACCCGGAACTGGGCGAGCCGTTGCAGGACGTGGCTCCAGGTACGCCGTGGAGTGAGGTGCCGGACAACTTCCTCTGCCCGGAATGTTCCCTCGGAAAAGACGTCTTTGACGAACTGGCAACGGAGGCAAAATGAGCAACGGTATCGTCATCATCGGCTCGGGCTTTGCCGCCCGCCAGCTGGTGAAAAATATCCGCAAACAGGACGCTAACGTGCCGCTGACGATGATCGCGGCCGACAGCATGGACGAGTACAACAAGCCCGATTTAAGCCATGTGATTAGCCTGAACCAGCGCGCCGACGATCTCACCCGCCAGACGGCGGGGGAGTTCGCGGAGCAGTTCAACCTGCGTCTGTTTCCGTACACCTGGGTCACCGATATTGACGCCGATGCCCACGTGGTAAAAGCGAAAGATAAAACCTGGCAGTACGACAAGCTGGTGCTGGCGACGGGGGCCTCTGCGTTCGTGCCGCCGGTTACCGGCCGCGAGCTGATGATGACGCTCAACAGCCAGCAGGAGTATCGGGCCAGCGAAACGAAGCTTCGTGATGCAAAACGGGTAATGATTGTTGGCGGCGGTTTGATTGGCACCGAGCTGGCGATGGATTTTTGTCGGGCGGGTAAAGCCGTCACCCTGGTCGACCACGCAGCAAGCATTCTGTCGGCCTTGATGCCTGCAGAAGTAAGCAGTCGCTTACAGCACCGTCTGACCGACATGGGCGTGCATCTGCTGTTGAAATCGCAACTGCAACATCTGAGCGAAACCGAAGGCGGCATTCGCGCGACGCTTGACCGCAATCGCAGCCTGGAAGTCGATGTGGTGGTTGCCGCGACGGGGTTGCGCCCGGAAACGGCGCTGGCGCACCGCGCAGGCGCTGAAACAGGCCGTGGCGTGAAGGTGAATAGCTACCTGCAAACCACGCAACCCGACATTTACGCCCTGGGGGACTGCGCGGAAATCAACGGCCAGGTACTGCCTTTCCTGCAGCCGATCCAGCTTAGCGCCATGTATCTGGCAAAAAACCTGCTCGGCAACAGCGCGCCGCTGAAATTACCGGCCATGCTGGTGAAGGTGAAAACGCCGGCGTTGCCGCTGCATCTGGCAGGTGAAACCCAGCGCCAGGATCTGAACTGGCAGATCGCTGTGGAAGCTCAGGGAATGGTCGCGCGCGGCTCTGACGCCGATGGCCAGCTCCGCGCCTTCGTGGTTAGCGAAGATCGGATGAAGGAGGCTTTCGCGCTACTGAAATCGCTGCCCGCTTAACCCTTAACCTTTTACCACGCTTACTTAACCCTGGGATTTTATTATCCGCAGCCCCGATGTCCCGGGGCTTTTTTTTACGTAATCTATTAGCAAGATAAATACAAAAGAGGTAAATCATCGCCATCTGTCCTTAACTTATTATTTGACTGAATATAAAAGTGTAAAAACCTTCATAAACAGCAAGATATTCATTCCATTTTTCCAGCAAAACGGCACCCTGCTTCGCTTTACCGGAACGACATCATGGCGATTTTACCCCTCAAACACAATGGTTTTAGCGCAGCGCTCAGGAATGTATGACCAGCGCGTCGTAGCCGCGCCAGCGGTAGTTGATCATGGAGATCAGCCAGCAGGCGACAAACAGCCCAACCACCACAAAACCGGCGTTGCCGAGGTTATCGTTGACGGCACCAATGCGATCCCAGATGCCGCCGCTGAGGGCAAATTTATCCATCAGCAGCCCCAGCGCTTCCAGCCCGCCGATAAACACCGCCACCACCACAGAGGTACCGGTAATGGTCATGTTGTAGTAGAGCTTGCGCTGCGGTTTGTTGAATGCCCAGCCGTAAGCCCCCACCATCAACAGGTTGTCGAGGGTATCCACCAGCGCCATGCCGCTGGCGAAAAGCGCCGGGAAGATCATGATTGACCACTCCGACATACCGTTTGAGGCGCTGGCGGCAGAGATCCCGAGCACGCCGATTTCAGTGGCGGTATCAAAACCAAGCCCGAACAGAAAACCGACCAGATACATCTGCCAGCTTTTGTTGACCAGGCGGAAAGTCGCGCCAAACAGCCAGTTCATTATTCCGCCCTGCGCCGGGAGGGAGATGTCTCCCTGCACCGCCTGCCCGTTTTTCAGCGCCTGAAAATTGCGCCAGACACCGCGTAAAATCACCATATTAACTAACGCCATCGCCAGCAGGAACGTCGCGGAGACGGCCGTGCCAATCAGGCTGCCGGTTTCATGAAACCAGGCCATATTTTTCTGAAACGCGGTCGCCGTCGCGGCTATGGCGATGGAGGCCAGCACCACAATGGTGGAGTGCCCCAGTGAGAACCACGCCCCGACACCAGAGGGGCGCTTGCCCTGCTGCATCATCTTGCGTGTCACGGTATCAATGGCCGCGATGTGGTCAGCATCCACCGCGTGACGCAACCCATAGCACCAGGCAAGCAGGCTTGCGGCCAATAACGCAGAACTACTGCTAAAGGCGTTCCACGCCCAGCCCCACGCCAGAAGATTAGCCATTACCAGCGCCAGCAGCAGGAGCGCGGCGCGAGGTTCATTGCGTAAGCGTCGTAACATTTTACATCCTTTTTGAACATGACCGGGCTGCGGCAACCACCGCCTGCCCGAAGGAGATAGCCCCGTCACCCGCAGGCAGATGATGGGGAAAAAGAAGCGTGAAATCAGAGAGGTGTGCCCGCAGACGCGCCCGCAGCAGGCGGTTATGCAACACGCCGCCGCTGAAACAGACGGTAGAGAGCGAAAGGCGTCGGGCATGGTGTCGGGCTAACGCCGCCAGCCCTTTTGCCAGCGCATCGTGAAAGGCCCACGCGCGCTCACAGGGTTGCGCCTGCCAGGCCAGCCACTGCCGCCAGAAGAGCGCAAGGTTTTCAACCTGAAGCGTCACCGGGTGTTCAACACCCGGGCACTGCGCGGCCAGCGCCTCCAGCCTGCAGGCGGCTTCGCCTTCATAGCGTTGTGTTTCAATACCCAGAGCACAGGCCACCGCATCAAACAACCGCCCGCAGGACGACGCCAGCGGCGCGTTAAGGCCGCGCTGAACGGCGGTCGCTAAAAGCGGCCAGTTTTGCGAACGTACGGCACGGGTTTCCGGGTAGCGTTGCCAGTCAGGAACAAACGCCAGGCAGTGTGCCAGCAGATTTCGCCAGGGCTGCATGGCCGCGAGATCGCCGCCCGGCATCGCCACGGCGGGCAGGCCGCCCAAATGCTCGCACTCAAGGTAGTTCACCCGCAGACACTCCCCGCCCCACAGCGCGCCGTGCTCGCCCATGCCGATCCCGTCCAGCGTCAGAGCGATGGCGTCGCCACCGTCGAGCGGCCAGCCGTTTTCGGCAAGGCAGGCCGCGGCATGCGCGTGATGATGCAGTACGGTATCGACCGGCAGCGCCTGCTCCTGTGCCCAGTGCCGGGCGTGATAGCCAGGATGGACATCGCACACCAGCCGCTCTGGCTGAAAGGCGTAGATCTGCTGCATCAACGACAGTGCTGAACGCCACTGGGCCTCGACACCGTCGTCACTGAGATCGCCAAAATGCTGGCTCAGCACCGCCTGGTTACCGCGCACCAGACAGAAGGTATTCTTCATGTCGGCACCGGTCGCCAGAATAGAGGGAACAGGGCTAAAACCGGCGGGTAACGTGATGGCATCCGGCACGAAACCGCGCGCCCGACGCAGCATGGCCCCGTCCTGATCAATCACGGAATCGTCCATCCGCTGCAGGATGTCGCGGTTATGGAGCAGAAAACCGTCAGCAATCTCTGCGAGCTGTTCCAGCGCCTGTGGATTACTGATGGCAGGCGGTCTGCCGCTGAGGTTGCCGGAGGTCATCACCAGCGGGCGTTGCGTCTCCTGCATCAGCAAATGGTGCAGCGGATTGGCCGGGAGCATCACACCGAGGCTATCCAGGCCCGGCGCGATGTCGTCCGGAAAGGTCGGCAGCCAGGCTTTAGGGATCAGCACGATGGGCGCGGCAGGCGAGCGCAGCCGTGTTTGCACCGGCTGCGGAAGGTCGTCGGCGCTGGGGATCATCACCGCCAGCGGTTTCCCCGGACGCTGCTTACGTGCCCGCAGCATTGCCACCGCCTGCGGGTTAAGCGCGTCGCAGGCCAGATGAAATCCGCCCAGCCCTTTGATAGCCACAATGCCACCGTTTTTCAGCATCTGCACCGCCGCGTTCAGCGCCAGCTCGCGGGTGACAACCCGATCGGCCGCACGCCACTCAAGCTCAGGCCCGCAGTCCGGGCAAGCCACGGGCTGGGCGTGAAAACGTCGGTCCGCAGGGTTGCGGTATTCCGTTTCGCACGGCGAGCAGAGCGGGAATGGCGCCATGGCTGTGGCCGGGCGGTCATACGGCATGGCGCGGATAATGGTAAAACGCGGGCCGCAGTGGGTGCAGTTAATAAACGGGTAACGATAGCGGCGCTCGTGGGGGTCGTTCATCTCCGAAAGGCACGCGGGACAGGTGGCGGCATCCGGTACAATCTGGGTGTCCATTGCCCCGCCCGCGCTGTGGCGAATGGTGAATGTCTCTGGCATCGTTGACCAGTGGAACGGCTGCGTGTCGATACTCTCGATGCGCGCCAGCGGCGGGCAGTCCTGGCGCAGCCTCGCGGTGAAATGCCCCCCATTACCCGCGAGGCGCACCAGCACGCCCTCTCCGTCGTTGCAGACATCGCCGGTCAACTGCAGCGCCTGAGCCAGTTGCCAGACGAAGGGCCGAAAGCCCACGCCCTGCACCTTGCCACGCACCCGCAACTGTACGCCGTTACCGCCCATGACGGATCAGAACAGCAGAGATGAGGTGGTATCGAACGCTGCGCGACGGCGCTTCTCGGCGCTCATCTGCTCGAGCTTATCGCGATCCACGCAAACCAGCGCGTGTGTCGGGCAGGCTTCCATACAGGCCGGACCGGCGTCACGGTGATAGCAAAGATCGCATTTGTTGGCTTCGGCTTTTTCCGCCCGCACATTCAGCCCCATGCCGCTGTTGCGGACCACCGGACGAACCACCACCTCCATCGCGCCGTACGGGCAGGCGACCACGCAGGTTTTACAGCCGATACAGCGCGCCTGCATCACATGCACAAAGCCTTTTTCACGTTTGATTGCACCGTTAGGGCAGACGTTGGCGCACGGCGCGTCTTCGCACTGACGGCAGATAGCGGCGGTGGAAATATTCACGCCTTTGATGACGTGGATCCGCGGCAAAAAGGTCTCTGGCGTAAGCGAAGCGCAATCCTGCTCCGCCTGATGAGACACCACGCACGCCACTTCACAGGTACGGCAGCCAATGCATTTACTGGCATCAGCCATAATAAAACGGTTCATCTGCTTCTCCAGCATTACAGTCATGCGCGGAGATATTCATAAACCGTGCCAGTTTTTAACTCGTTGATTTATAGTGATTTAGAAAATGTCGCGGGGGCTGTCATCGTCACTTCTGACGATGACAGCTGTCGACATCAGCGGTGCGGGCCGTCGATGACAGAGTCGCGCAGGATAAGCTCACCCGAGAAGGTTTGCTGATATTTAAACTCGCCGCCGTCGAGCATAAAAATCAGGCGGCTGATGGTCTCTTTAATCATCTCCGTAACCGGAATACGCACGCTGGAGAGCGAGGGCACGATGTAGGGCGCAATCGCCACATCGTCGAAGCCTACCACCGACACCGCATCAGGCGTGGCGACGCCGCTGTCGTGAAGCTGTTTCATGGCGCCAATCGCCATATCGTCGTTACTCGCCACCAGCGCGGTAAAGGTTTCGCCGCGCGAGAGCAGCTCAGACACGGCCGCCGCGCCGCTGGCCGGGTTCCATTTGCCGTGGGCGATCAGCGTCGGACGCAGCGGGATCTGGTGTTGCGCCAGGGCGTCTTTGTAGCCAGAAAGACGCTCCACGCCCGTGGGCGAATCCAGCGAGCCGGTGATAAACGCAATGTCACGGTGCCCTTTCTCAATCAGCTGTGACACCGCTTCCTGACAGGAGGCTTTATGATCTGACCAGACGCTGTGGCTGCTGTTTTTACGCAGGCGACGGTTCAGTACCATGATCGGCTGCTCGTATTTCTCGACGATCTCGTCCATCTCTTCCACGCTCAGAAAACGCGGATAGATAATGACCGCGTCACAGCGCATATCAAGCAGGTACTGGATGGCTTCGCGCTCTTCATCGGCGCTGTGCTTGCCGTCCGCCAGGATCAGCTGCCGCCCCTTCTCTTCCGTCATGCGGGCGGCGTGAAACAGCAACTCACTAAAATAGACGCCGTGATACAGGGTGTTGGTCACCACCAGTCCCAGCGTCTGGGTGCGTTTGGTCGCCAGGTTGCGCGCCAGCAAATTGGGGCGATAGCCGCTCTCTTCGATGGCCTGAAACACCCGGTCTTTGGTCTCCTGGCTGACATAGCCATTCCCCGACAGCACCCGGGAAACCGTCGCTTTCGAAACGCCTGCCCGCTTCGCCACTTCAAGCATCGTGGTCATGTTGTTATTCCCTTTCATACTGATGGCACGCAGTGTACTGCACTGCAAAACAATTGTCGCAACGACGCGCTCACGCTTTTTGAACCGTCTGGTGATCGCCATCACGAAATGAAAAAATGGTCAAAATGCGATCTTGTTTCATTCAAAGAAACTCATGATGATTATGTGGAACCGGTTTCCTACATACTCTCACAACGACAACAGGATCACATCCGATGGCCAAAAATTATGCCGCGCTGGCGCAAGACGTTGTCAGCGCGCTTGGCGGCAAAGACAACATCGTCGCCGTCACCCATTGCATGACGCGACTGCGTTTCGTCCTGAAAGACGAAACCGCTACCGATACCGCACGCCTGAAAAATATCAGCGGCGTACTGGGCGTGGTACGTAACGACAACCAGTGCCAGGTGATTATCGGCAATACCGTTTCTCAGGCTTACCGTGAGGTGGTGAGCCTGCTGCCAACCGACCTGCAGCCTGCCGTACCGGAAGGCCCACAGAAATTGACCCTGCGCCGCATCGGTGCCGGGATCCTCGACGCGCTGATTGGCACCATGTCGCCGCTGATCCCGGCGATCATCGGCGGCTCGATGGTCAAGCTGCTGGCGATGATCCTTGAGATGACCGGCGTGCTGGTGAAAGGCGCGCCGACGCTCACCATTTTGACCGTCATCGGCGACGGGGCGTTCTTCTTCCTGCCACTGATGGTGGCAGCATCTGCCGCCGTGAAATTCAAAACCAACATGTCGCTGGCGATCGCCATTGCAGGCGTGCTGGTGCATCCGAGCTTTATCGAGCTGATGGCGAAAGCCGCGCAGGGTGAGCACGTCGAATTCGCGTTTATCCCGGTGACGGCGGTGAAATACACCTACACCGTGATCCCGGCGCTGGTGATGACCTGGTGCCTGTCGTATATCGAACGCTGGGTGGATCGCATTACGCCTGCGGTGACGAAAAACTTCCTCAAGCCGATGCTGATCGTGCTGATTGCCGCCCCGCTCGCCATCGTGCTGATTGGGCCGCTGGGGATCTGGATCGGCAGCGCCATCTCCGCGCTGGTCTACACCATTCACGGCTATCTGGGCTGGCTCTCCGTGGCGATCATGGGCGCGCTCTGGCCGCTGCTGGTCATGACCGGGATGCACCGCGTCTTTACCCCGACTATCATTCAGACCATTGCCGAAACGGGTAAAGAGGGGATGGTGATGCCGTCGGAAATCGGTGCCAACCTGTCGCTCGGCGGTTCATCCCTGGCGGTGGCGTGGAAAACGAAAAACCCGGAGCTGCGCCAGACGGCGCTGGCCGCGGCGGCTTCCGCCATCATGGCGGGCATCTCTGAACCGGCGCTGTATGGCGTGGCGGTTCGCCTGAAACGCCCGCTGATTGCCAGCCTGATTAGCGGCTTTATCTGTGGCGCGGTGGCCGGTATTGCGGGGCTTGCCAGCCACTCAATGGCGGCGCCGGGGCTGTTTACCAGTGTGCAGTTCTTCGATCCGGCCAACCCGATGACCATTGTCTGGGTATTCGGCGTCATGGCGCTGGCGGTCGTGCTCTCCTTCGTGCTGACCCTGATATTAGGCTTTGAAGATATCCCGGTCGAAGACGAGGCTGAAAAAGCCCGCGCCCTGCAGAGCGCGCTGGTGCAGGCCAAAACCGCACAAGTTTAACCGTATAACGAGGTAGAAATGTCTGTTTTTCCACAAAGATTTTTATGGGGCGGCGCGCTTGCCGCCAACCAGAGCGAAGGCGCTTACCGTGAAGGCGGCAAAGGGCTGACCACGGTCGACATGATCCCTCACGGCGCAAACCGCCTGGCGGTGAAGCTTGGTAAGGAAAAGCGTTTTTCGCTGCGTGACGACGAGTTTTACCCAAGCCACGAGGCGATCGATTTTTACCATCGCTACAAAGAGGACATCGCCCTGATGGCGGAGATGGGCTTTACGGTGTTCCGCACCTCGATTGCCTGGAGCCGCCTCTATCCGAACGGCGACGAACCGCTGCCGAATAAAGAGGGCATTGCCTTCTATCGCGCGGTGTTTGAAGAGTGCAAAAAGTACAACATTGAGCCGCTGGTCACCCTGTGCCACTTCGACGTGCCGATGCATCTGGTGACGGAGTATGGCTCCTGGCGCAACCGCAAGATGGTCGATTTCTTTGCCCGCTACGCCCGCACCTGTTTCGAAGAATTTAACGGTCTGGTGAAATACTGGCTCACCTTCAACGAGATCAACATCATGCTGCACAGCCCGTTCTCCGGCGCGGGGCTGGTGTTCGAAGAAGGTGAAAACGAAGATCAGGTGAAATACCAGGCCGCGCACCACGAGCTGGTCGCAAGCGCGCTGGCGACCAAAATCGCCCACGAGGTAAACCCGGAAAACCAGGTTGGCTGCATGCTGGCGGGCGGGAATTTCTACCCTTACTCCTGCAAGCCGGAAGACGTATGGATGGCGCTGGAGAAGGACCGCGAGAACCTGTTCTTTATCGACGTGCAGGCGCGCGGCAGCTATCCGGCCTACTCCGCCCGCGTGTTCCGCGAAAAAGGGGTGGTGATTGTGAAAGATCCGGGCGACGACGAAATGCTGAAAAACACCGTCGATTTTGTGTCGTTCAGCTATTACGCCTCGCGCTGCGCGTCGGCCGATATGAACGCGAACAATACCAATGCGGCGAACATCGTCAAATCCCTGCGCAACCCGCATATTCAGGTGAGCGAATGGGGCTGGGGCATCGATCCGCTCGGCCTGCGCATCACCATGAACATGATGTACGACCGTTATCAGAAACCGCTGTTCCTGGTGGAAAACGGCCTCGGCGCAAAAGATGTCATTGATGAAAACGGCGAAATTAACGATGACTACCGCATCAGCTATCTGCGCGAGCATATCCGCGCGATGGGCGATGCCATTGAGGACGGCGTGCCGCTGATGGGCTATACCACCTGGGGCTGCATTGACCTGGTGGCGGCCTCAACGGGCGAAATGAGCAAGCGCTACGGGTTTGTCTACGTTGACCGCGACGATGCCGGAAACGGCACGCTGGAGCGCAAACGCAAGAAATCGTTCTGGTGGTATAAGAAGGTGATTGCGAGTAACGGGGGGGATCTGGCGTAGCCTGTTGCTTCCCCCTCACCCCGGCCCTCTCCCCACAGGGGAGAGGGTGTATTTTGTCCCCTATGGGGAGAGGGTTAGGGTGAGGGGCTGGAACCCACCCTTTCCAACCCACCCCGCAAGCCGTGAATAGACCACTTCCACTGCGGCTTTCACCGGCGGTGTCATCGGGTAATAAAATCCGACGATGTCCGGCTGAATGCCCAGAAACAGCACCTCGCCCACGTCCTCTTTGATCTGATCCACCAGATAGTTAAGCGGCATATTATGCGTGGTCATCATGAACATGTCGGCAATGTCGTCCGGGTCGATCAGGCGGATGTCCCCCGGGTTCAGCCCCATATCCGTAGCATCGACAATCAACAGCCGATCAGGGTGAAGCTCGCGGATGGCCACCACGTCGTTTTCCGGCGCGCTGCCGCCGTCAATCACCACCCAGTTGCCCTGCGGGTTCGCGGCACACATCTCTGCCAGCAGCGGGCCTGCGCCGTCGTCGCCCATCATGCTGTTGCCGACACACAGTAAAACGTCAGTCACGTAATCTCCTCACCATCAGGTAGATGGCATTTTCCTGATGAATATCATGCAACATGCTGAGCAGCGTTTTGCTCCACGCCTGCTGTTCGGGGGTTTGCCGTTTCAGCGCCGCGTCAAACGCATTCGCCAGCATCGCAATATGGTTGGCGTCGATAACGATCTCACCGTACTTCGGTACTCCTTCCATTTTGCGCCGCGCCGTACTGCCCTCCTCCAGCGTGGCGATCCACGCCAGATAGTCGGACCACGGGCAGCTCAGCGCCGCCTCCAGGCAGTCGATCACCCCGAGGTGATGCCCAATCGCCAGGCTGTAATAGACCACCTGCTGCGCCGCGTCCGGCGTGGCATCGTTCTCATCAATAAATTTACGGCTCAGCTGACTGAACACCACCGTCTCACTCATCGGATACGCGCCTCATCCACAATGCTGTTCAGGTTCGCAACAATCTCATTAAGACGCGGATCGTTTTCCGCCTCCAGCCAGCGCGCCACCTGGTGCTCGCCCTGGCTCAGCAGGCGCAGGTAATCGTCGGCAATCTGACGGCCATAGCGATAGCCCGCCAGCCTGCGCGCCGTGCGGTCTACCTTCACCCGCAGCGGCTGCACCATGTCCGGATGCAGGATCATCGCAGGCTGATTGTCGGGTTCACCCGGTTCACGGGCATGGATTTTCTGCTCCAGCAGGCCGAGCGCCATGGCAAAGCCGTACAGCGTGGCGGCAGGCGTCGGCGGACAGCCCGGAATGTAGACGTCCACCGGCACGATTTTGTCGGTGCCGCCCCACACGCAGTAGAGGTCGTGGAAGATGCCGCCGCTGTTACCGCACGCCCCATAGGAGATACAGATTTTCGGATCGGGCGCAGACTGCCAGGCGCGCAGCGCGGGCGAGCGCATGGCGCGGGTGACGGCCCCGGTGAACAGCAGGATGTCGGCATGACGCGGAGACGGCACCACTTTGATGCCGAAGCGTTCGGCGTCAAACAGCGGTGACAGCGTGGCGAAGATCTCAATCTCGCAGCCGTTGCAGCCGCCGCAGTCCACGCGGTAAACGTAGGCCGAGCGTTTGATTTTTTTCAACAGCGACGCCTTCATGCTGGCGATGGACTCCTCCACCGTCATTGGCACCGGAATGCCCCGCTCGTCGCGCGGACCGAGTAAGTTTTCCATCAGCTGGCCTCTCTCATATGACGGGTGATATCGATGCGGTCGGACGGCAGCAGACATTTCTGCCGTTTGCATTCCGGGCAGGTTTCAAAGCTTTCGCGATGATGCTCCGCGCGGGCATCGCCGTTGTGCTTAAGCAGCGCGATGGCATAGTCGATCTCTTTTTGCACGGCGAACGGACGTTTGCAGACGCGGCAGTTACACAGGGCAAAACGCGACTGCTGCAAAAAGTCCTCTTTCTTCCACACCGCCAGCTCGTACTCCTGAGACAGACGAATGGCGACCGTCGGGCAAACCTCTTCGCAGCGGCCGCAGAAGATGCAGCGACCGAGGTTAAACTGCCAGGCCAGTTCGCCGGTTTTCAGATCCGTTTCCACCGTCAGGGCATTCGACGGACAGGCGTTGACGCAGGCCGCACAGCCGATGCACTGCTGCGGGTTGTGCTCCGGCTTGCCGCGGAAGTTTTTATCCACCGGCATCGGCTCCAGCGGATAGCGGCTGGTGGGCGTGCCGGTTTTGATCACTTTTTTGATAAAGGTAAACATGACGAGTCCTTATTTCAGCGGCGAGTTCTTACGCTCGATGCTGTAGCGCTCAAGCTCTTTGTACGGCACCACCTGGCTTTTCTTCTTGCGCACGTCCACCACGGTCATGCGGTCGGTGCAGGAGTAGCACGGGTCGAGGCTGCCGATGATCAGCGGCGCGTCGGAGACCGTGTTGCCGCGCAGCATATAGCGCAGGGTTGGCCAGTTGGCGTAGGTGGCCGCACGGCAGCGCCAGCGGTAAAGCTTCTGGTTATCGCCGGTCATGCTCCAGTGGATGTCGTCCCCGCGCGGCGCTTCGGCAAAGCCGAGGGCAAAGCGGTTCGGGATGTAGGTGAAGCCCTCCACCATCAGCGGGCCGCCCGGCAGGTTATCGAGCCCAAAGTCGATCATATTCAGCGCGGTGAAGACCTCGTTGATACGCACCTTCAGGCGGGAGATGACGTCGCAGCCCTGTTCGCTGTGTACGGTCATTGGCAGCAGGCCGTAACCGACAAACGGGTGATCGGCGCGGGTGTCGCGGGCGTGGCCGCTGGCGCGCACCATCGGGCCAACGTTGCTGAAGTCACGGGCGATCTCCGGATCAAGGCGGCCGATCCCCACGGTACGCTGCTCGATGTTGGGCGTGCTGAGCAGCATATCCACCAGCTCCTGCACGTCGCGACGCATCTGCTGTGCCAGCTGTCGGGTCTGGATCATGTCGTTTTTAAGCAGGTCACGGCGGATCCCACCGATCAGGTTCAGACCGTAGGTTTTACGCGCCCCGGTGAGGATCTCCGCCATCTTCATCGACGCCTCGCGCACGCGGAAGAACTGCATAAACCCGGAGTCGAAACCGACAAAGTGACAGGCCAGACCGAGATTCAGCAGGTGCGAGTGCAGACGTTCCACTTCCAGCAAAATGGCGCGGATCATCTGCGCGCGCTCCGGCACCACGATCCCCATGCCGTTCTCCACCGAGGTGGTATAGGCGGTGCTGTGGGCGAAGCCGCAGATGCCGCACACGCGGTCCGAGAGGAATGTCACCTCGTTATAGCCCATCCGGGTTTCCGCCAGCTTCTCCATGCCGCGATGGACGTAGAACAGGCGGTAGTCGGCGTCGATAATGTTTTCGCCATCAACAAACAGACGGAAGTGGCCTGGTTCATCAGAGGTGACGTGCAGCGGGCCAATCGGCACCACGTTGTTCTTTTTGTTGCCGAGTTCGTTAATGAACTCGTAGGTTTCGCTGTCGGTGGTTGGGGCCGGACGCTGGCGGTAATCCATGCTGTCCTTGCGCAGCGGATACAGTTCGTCCGGCCAGTCGTCCGGCAGCACCAGGCGGCGTTCATCCGGCAGCCCCACCGGCACCAGGCCATACATGTCACGCACTTCGCGCTCGCCCCAGACGGCGGCAGGCACGCGGGGCGTGACGGACGGGTACTCCGGCTTGTTCGGGTCGACTTCCACGCGTACGGTAAGCCAGCACTTCTCGCCCTGCTCCATCGACATCACGTAGTACACCGCGTAATTGCCGCACAGCTGACGCTCGTCATTGCCGAACAGCACCGACAGCCAGCCGCCCTGCTGGTAGTAAAGAAACTCCACCACTTCCGGCAGATAATTCACCTTAATGGTGACGGTTACCTGGTCTTTGGTCTGCCAACCTTCATCCAGCACAACACCCGGAAAAGCCTGATGCAACGCGGCGAGATACTGCTGACCTTTCTTTTCTTCAGACATAAATACTCTCTTTAATCACGCCACCAGCAAGGAGACGAACGCTAAAAATGCAAAACCAAAACCGGCCCAGGTGATGCGCGAGGTCGCGACAAAGCGCAGACGCGCCATGCTGTTTTCAAACAGGGCAATCACCAGCACGCCGACCAGCAGCTTGAGCGCGGCAACCACCACGGCCAATAACAGTCCCCCAGCGGAGAAGTGCGTCATCTGCCCCCACGGGAAGAAGACGCCAACAAACATCTGCAGGACCACCAGCTGCTTAAGGCTGATGCCCCACTTAAGCACCGCAAAGCCGTAGCCGCTGTATTCGGTGAGCGGCCCTTCCTGCAACTCCTGCTCGGCTTCTGCGAGGTCAAACGGCAGTTTGCCCATCTCAATAAAGGTGGCGAACGCGCAGGCGCAAAGGGCCAGCACTAGCGGGAGGGTACGTGACACCGGCCAGTGGTAAACGGTGTGGGTGATAAAGCTGATATGGGTGGAACCCGCGACCTGCGCGGCCACCCATAGCCCCAGCAGCAGGATCGGTTCGACCAGCACGCCCAGCATCGCCTCGCGGCTGGCGCCGATACCGGTAAACGGGCTGCCGGTATCCAGGCCCGCAATAGCAAAGAAGAAGCGGGCAATGGCAAAGAGGTAAATCAGCGTAATCAGATCCCCAAGTGCAGGCAGCGGCGAGCCCACCGTCACCACCGGCAGCGCGGTGGCGATGGTCAGCATCACGCCGACCATCACGAACGGCGTCAGGCGGAAGACCCAGCCTGCGGCATCCGGCGCCACGCTCTGGCGGGAGAGCAGCTTGAAGAGATCGCGGTACTCCTGGAGCACGCCAGGCCCGCGACGGTTGTGCATCCGGGCGCGCGCCACGCGCGTGATGCCCGACAGCAGTGGCGCAACGGCGAACAGCACCAGCGCCTGAAGTATTGCCAGTAACAGACTCATGTCAGGCTCCTCGTGAAATCACAATGACCACCAGCACCGCCAGCTCGATCAGCGCCAGACGGCGGAACAGCGCAGGAACGGCGGCGCTCTGCCAGCCCGGCATCCATCCCACCGGGTTCAGCCAGTGGCGCAGCTTCAGCACGGCAGCGAAGTTCTCTTTCACCGGCATGGCAAAACCGTGGGCGGTGATGACCATCGATTGTTCGTGTTCGTAGCCGCAGGCCCAGGCCGCGCCGCGCGAGCGGGAGGGGAGTCGGTCGCGCCTGAAGAACAGCATCAGCACAAACGGCAGCAGCGGTGCGGCAACCAGCAGCAGCGCCATCATCGGCTGGGAGACGGTGGTATGGGCGGTGGTCAGCGGCAGTGGAATGGCGTTATCCAGCAGCGGCAGCAGCCATGGGGCGGCGACCCCGCCCGCGATGCAGCACAGCGCCAGCGCGACCACGCTGGCACACATCAGTACCGGGGCGCAGCAGGCGTTTTCCGCTTCGCGGGTGCGCGGTGCGCCGAGGAAGGTGACGCCGTAGACTTTTGCCATACACATCACCGCCAGCGCCCCGGTTATCGCCAGCCCAACCGCCAGCAGCGGGCCGAGCAGTCGGGCGATAAAGGCATCGCTCTGACCGAGCGCGAAGAAGGACTGGTAGATCACCCACTCTCCCGCAAAGCCGTTCAGCGGCGGCAACGCGGCCATCGCCATCAGCCCGACCAGCATGGCGAGAGAAATCACCGGCATCTTTTTGCCGATGCCGCCGAGTTTTTCGATATCTCGATGACCGGTACGGAACCAGACGCTGCCCGCGCCCAGGAACAGGGTGCTTTTAAACAGGCTGTGGTTAACGAGGTGATACAGCCCCCCGATAAACCCGGCGGCAATCAGCGCCGGTTGATTAAGTGCCAGCCCGGTCACGCCTGCGCCGATGCCGAGCAGGATAATGCCGATATTTTCCAGGGTGTGGTACGCCAGCAGACGCTGAATGTTGTGCTCCATCAGCGCATACAGCCCGCCGACAAAGGCGGTAACCATACCTGCGATAAGCAGCGCGACACCCCACCACAGCGGCGGCTGGCCGCCAGTCAGGGTGATCGTCAGAATGCCGAACAGACCGACTTTCATCACCACGGTGGAAAACAGCGCGGCAGCGGGTGCAGAGGCATTCGCGTGCGCCTGCGGCACCCAGCCGTGCAGAGGGATGATCCCGGCCAGCAGGCCAAAGCCCACCACGCCCAGCAGCCAGACGTCATTTCCCAGCGGCTGACCGTTAAGCGCTGCGAAGTCGAGCGTGCCGAAACGTTGCCACACTAGCCAGCAGGCCAGCGCCAGCAGCAGCGTGCCGAGGCGACCGAGCGCAAACCACAGCTTGCTGGAGGCGCTACATCCCGTCAGGAATACGCCGCAGAGCGCCATGATCTCCGCCATCACCACCAGCGCGCCGAGGTTGCTGGCAATGACGGTGCAGACCGCCGACGCCAGCAGCAGGTTAACCAGCAGACCATTCGCGCGGGTGTGCTGATGGCGGTGCCAGTCAATATTGAACAGGCTGATAAACACCCCGCACAGGCCAAAGGTCACCAGCCAGATGGCGTTCAGCGGCGTGAGCTGAACGGTATGACGGACGATCGGAATCATTGCTTCGGCGGTCTGGCCGCTGAGTAACACTGCCGTACCTGCTGCCAGCGTCATCAGGCTGCCCACCGCCCCGCCGATACCGGCGATCCAGCCGCTCAGGGTTTTATGGAATGACAGGAGCCACGCCAGCACAGCAGCGGCGGCAAAGTACGCCACGGCGCTGTTAATCATAGATATCGCGTTCATTTCGCCCCCTCGTTAAGCGCCTGAAGCAGAGAAAGATCGCCGACGTCGGTATTAATGGTCAGCTCGCGCTTGCGTTTGCTGGTGCGGGCAATATCGCTAATGTTGACCAGAATCAGCGCTTTGGTCGGGCAGGTGCGCACGCAGGCCGGGCCCTGCTCATCGAAGCTGCACAGGTCGCACTTCACCGCCACCGCACGCACGCCGGGCACCCAGTCAAGCAGCGTACTGACACGTGCCGGAGCCGGGGGAGCAGGTGGCGCTTTTGGGGTGTTGGCATTCGCCGGAATATGCAGCGGACGGCTGCCGGAAAATTCAATCGCACCGAACGGGCAGGCTATGCCGCACAGCTTGCAGCTCACGCACAGGCTTTCGTTCAGCTGTACCGCGCCGTCAACGCGGGTGATGGCATTCACCGGGCAGACACCTGCGCACGGCGCATCTTCACAGTGGTGGCAGAGCTGCGGGGCAGACTCTTTTTCATTACGCATGACGCGCAGGCGCGGCATGGACTGGAGCCCGTGCAGGCGGTGCGTTTCCGAACAGGCCGCCTCACAGGTTCGACAGCCAATACAGACCGTCGAGTCAGCAATTACAAAACGGTTCACCGGGTCATCCTCTGGTGATAGTCATTTTTGACGAAAAACTGTCATGTCGACACTTCTCGACACGTGATGATCAGGCCACGTCCGCTGAGGCGTGTTCATCCATCAGCTGCTTCAGGTTGACCGGGAGATCGTGTTCAACGGCGG
Organism: Enterobacter sp. 50793107; assembly: GCF_001463365.1. Taxonomy (NCBI): domain Bacteria; kingdom Pseudomonadati; phylum Pseudomonadota; class Gammaproteobacteria; order Enterobacterales; family Enterobacteriaceae; genus Enterobacter; species Enterobacter sp. 50793107. The sequence continues at coordinate 46,608 of NZ_LNII01000103.1, forward strand.
TGTACAGACCGTTATAAACCGGCGCGATTTTTTCCAGATAGTGCTCCAGCACCTGCTGGCGATCGCGGTTGCTGACGTGACCGTCAACCATGCCGTCGGCCATCAGTTGCGCCTTCGCAATACACTGTTTTTCACCCTCTTTTGTCTCGACGTAGTACTCAATGGTGTGGCTGTTGAAGGTGTCGGCCAGGGTGACGTAAATCGTGAAATGGCCGAACAAAACAAAGCGCATATCCCCCTGCGCCGCACAGCTCATGGCGTGGTGAAGACGGGCTTTGGAGAGGGTGATCCCCTGGACCAGTGAGTTGCAGTAAAGGTGCCACTGGTCCTGTAACTGCTGGTGACGCTGCGCGATGTAATCCGCTTTTTCGCTAATTTCCCAAATAGTCATAGAAGGTATCCGGTTAATGGAGATAGCGGCTGTTAAGCAGATTCCATGCCAGTTTTTAATGCTTTGATATTTAATGGATTTAATTCAAAACAGGCTGTCAACGTGAGGGTGTCGACGTGTCATTTCGACAGCGTTGACATCGTCACCCCCTAACCAAAACCAGGCTGGCATTGTTATTGCATTAACGGGGCAATTCATTAAGGAGGCGTCATGCACGAAATCACCCTCTGCCAGCGGGCACTGGAACTCATCGAACAGCAGGCAGCGCAAAACCACGCGACGCGCGTGACCGGCGTCTGGCTGAAGGTCGGGGCCTTTTCCTGCGTCGAAACCAGCGCCCTCACCTTCTGTTTTGAGCTGGTGTGCCGCGGCACGCTGGCGGAAGGCTGCGAACTTCATATTGAAGAGCAACAGGCGGAGTGCTGGTGCGAGCAGTGTCAGCAGTACGTCACCCTGCTGTCGTCGAAGGTCCAGCGCTGCCCACAGTGTCAGCACACCGGCCTTCGCATCGTGGCGGATGACGGGATGCAGATCCAACGCCTTGCAATCGAGAAGGAGTAAAGTATGTGTAGTACCTGCGGTTGCGCCGAAGGCAACCTGTATATCGAAGGGGATGAACACCGTCCTCACTCCGCGTTTCGCTCCGCCCCTTTTACCCCCGCACCGCGTCCGGCAGCGGCACTCACCGGGATTCGCTTTGCGCCTCAACGCTCCGATATGGGCGATCTTCATTACGGCCACGGCGAGGCGGGTACCCATGCGCCGGGCATGAGCCAGCGCCAGATGCTGAACGTAGAAATCAACGTACTCGATAAAAACAACCAGATCGCCGCCCGCAACCGCGCCCGGTTTGCCGCACGTCAACAGCTGGTGCTCAACCTCGTCTCCAGCCCCGGCTCCGGCAAAACCACGCTGCTGACAGAAACGCTCAAACGCCTGAACGAACGCGTCTCCTGCGCGGTGATCGAAGGCGATCAGCAAACGGTCAACGATGCCGCCCGTATTCGTGAAACCGGCACCCCGGCGATTCAGGTCAATACCGGTAAAGGCTGCCATCTGGATGCGCAGATGATTGCCGATGCCGCGCCGCGTCTGCCACTGGCAGATAACGGCATTCTGTTTATCGAAAACGTCGGCAATCTGGTCTGCCCGGCCAGCTTCGATCTCGGGGAGCGGCATAAAGTGGCGGTCCTCTCGGTGACCGAAGGAGAAGACAAGCCGCTCAAATATCCGCATATGTTTGCCGCCGCGTCGCTGATGCTGCTGAACAAAGTGGACCTGCTGCCGTACCTGAATTTCGACGTGGATAAATGCCTGGCTTATGCCCGTGAAGTGAACCCGGACATTGCGATCCTGCTGGTCTCCGCCACGCGCGGCGACGGCATGGCGCACTGGCTAAACTGGCTGGAGAGTGAACGATGTGCATAGGCGTACCCGGACAAATCCATTCCATTGACGGAAACCAGGCCAAAGTGGAGGTCTGCGGCATATTGCGTGACGTCGATTTAACGCTGGTGGGCAGCACCGATGAGACGGGGGTCTCGCGCCTTGGTCAGTGGGTGCTGGTACACGTGGGGTTTGCCATGAGCGTGATTAATGAAGCGGAAGCGCGCGACACGCTGGATGCCCTGCAGAACATGTTCGATGTGGAGCCGGACGTCGGCGCGCTGCTGTACGGCGAGGAACGGTAATTATGCGTTACGTTGATGAATACCGCGCACCTGAGCAGGTAATGCAGCTTATCGGTCATCTGAAAACGCGGGCCGCCCTGATGAAACACACGGCGGAAAAGCCGCTGCGGATCATGGAAGTCTGCGGCGGGCACACCCATGCCATTTTCAAATTTGGCCTCGATCAACTGCTGCCGGACAACATAGAGTTTATCCACGGCCCGGGCTGCCCGGTTTGCGTGCTGCCCATGGGGCGCATCGACAGCTGTATTGAGATCGCCAGCCAGCCTGACGTCATTTTCTGTACCTTTGGCGACGCGATGCGCGTGCCGGGGAAAAAGGGCTCGCTGCTGCAGGCCAAAGCGCGCGGCGCGGATGTGCGCATCGTGTACTCGCCGATGGATGCCCTGAAGCTTGCAACCGATAACCCTAGCCGAAAGGTGGTATTTTTCGGGCTGGGTTTTGAGACCACCATGCCCGCTACGGCGATCACGCTGCAGCAGGCAAAACGCAGCGATGTCACCAATTTTTTCTTTTTTTGTCAGCACATTACGCTTATTCCGACGCTGCGCAGCCTGCTTGACGCCCCGGACAACGGCATTGACGCGTTCCTGGCACCGGGCCATGTCAGCATGGTGATCGGTACCCGGGCCTACGGCTTTATCGCTGACGATTACCATCGCCCGTTAGTCGTCGCTGGTTTCGAACCTCTTGATCTACTGCAAGGCGTCACCATGCTGGTTGAGCAGAAAATAGCAGCCCTGAGCGCGGTGGAAAATCAGTACCGCCGCGTGGTGCCGGATGCCGGAAATGAACGGGCGCAGCAGGCGATAGCTGACGTATTTAGCGTTGAGGGCGACAGCGAGTGGCGCGGGCTGGGGTTGATTGCTGAATCCGGCGTACGCCTGACCCCAGCCTACCGGTCGTTTGATGCAGAAACGCATTTCCGCCCACAGCCACAACAGGTTTGCGACGATCCCCAGGCCCGCTGCGGCGAGGTCCTTACCGGAAGATGTAAACCCCACCACTGCCCGTTGTTTGGCAACACCTGTAACCCGCAAACGGCATTTGGCGCGCTGATGGTCTCTTCCGAAGGGGCATGTGCCGCGTGGTATCAGTACCGCAACCAGGAGAGTGAAGCATGAACACGGTTGAAATGGCACACGGCAGCGGCGGTCTGGCGATGCAGCAGCTGATAAACCGGCTGTTTATGGAGGCCTTTGATAACCCCTGGCTCGCCGAGCAGGAAGACCAGGCCCGCATTGACCTCGCTTCCCTCACCGCCCAGGGCGACAGGCTGGCCTTCTCCACCGACAGCTATGTGATCGACCCGCTGTTCTTCCCCGGCGGCGATATCGGCAAGCTGGCCGTCTGCGGTACCGCGAACGATGTCGCCGTCAGTGGTGCCATTCCGCGCTACCTCTCCTGCGGATTTATCCTTGAAGAAGGTTTGCCGATGGAGACGCTCGCGGCGGTGGTCAGCAGCATGGCGCACACCGCGCGCGAGGCAGGGATTGCTATCGTCACCGGCGATACCAAGGTGGTGCAGCGCGGCGCGGCGGATAAGCTCTTTATCAACACCGCCGGGATGGGGGCGATCCCTGCTGATATTCACTGGGGCGCGCAGCAACTGGCCGTGGGCGACGTGCTGCTGGTCAGCGGCACGCTGGGCTGTCACGGGGCGACCATCCTTAACCTGCGCGAAGGGCTGGGGCTGGACGGGGAACTGCGCAGCGACTGCGCGGTGCTCACCCCGCTTATCCAGACGCTGCGGGCGATCCCCGGCGTGAAAGCCCTGCGGGATGCCACCCGTGGCGGCGTCAATGCCGTGGTGCATGAGTTCGCGGCCTGCTGCGGCTGCGGTATTGAACTTATTGAGCGCAGCCTGCCCGTCAAGCCTGCGGTTCGCGGGCTGTGCGAGCTGCTGGGGTTGGATCCACTCAATTTTGCTAATGAAGGCAAGCTGGTGATAGGCGTTGAGCGCGCCGCGGCCGAAACCGTACTTGAACAGTTGCGGGCGCATCCGTCAGGAAAAGAGGCCGCGATAATTGGTGAGGTGGTTGAGCGCAAAGGGGTGCGCCTGGCCGGACTGTATGGCGTGAAGCGCACGCTGGATCTGCCGCACGCGGAACCGTTACCCCGCATTTGCTAGAACCGCGTGAAAAGCGGTCGGCACGGAATTTTTTTTTGCCCGTTTCTACTGGAAAGCACTATGCCGTATACACCGATGAGCGATCTCGGACAGCAGGGTCTGTTCGACATTACGCGAACACTTTTACAGCAGCCCGACCAGGGTGCGCTGAGCGATGCCCTGACGCGCCTGGTCAGGCAATCTGCACTGGCAGACAGCGCCGCCATTGTGCTCTGGCATAGCGGGAGCCATCGTGCGAGCTACTTCTCCACACGAGAAAACGGAAAAGCGTTTGAATACGAAGACGAAACGTATCTCGCTCACGGGCCGATACGCCGTATTCTTTCCCGGCCGGAAGCGCTGCACTGCAATTTTGAGGAGTTCCGTCAGGCGTGGCCCATGCTGGCCCGGAGCGCCTTATATCAGCCGTTTGGTCATTACAGCCTGCTGCCGCTGGCGGTTGAAGGCCACATTTTTGGTGGCTGCGAGTTTATCCGTAATACCGACCAGCCATGGAGCGAGGCGGAATATGAGCGTCTGCACACCTTCACCCAGATAGTGGCCGTCGTCGCCGAGCAGATCCAAAGCCGCGTCAGCAATAATGTGGATTACGACCTGCTGAGCCGTGAGCGTGACAACTTCCGCATTCTGGTGGCAATCACCAACGCCGTGCTCTCCCGTCTCGACATGGATGAGCTGGTCAGCGAAGTGTCGAAGGAGATCCATCACTACTTCAAAATTGACGCCATCAGCATTGCCTTGCGCGGCCATCGCAAGGGCAAGCTCAACATCTACTCCACGCACTATCTCGACGAAGCGAACCCGGCCCATGAGCAGAGCGAGGTGGATGAAGCGGGAACCCTTTCTGAACGGGTGTTTAAAAGCAAGGAGATCCTGCTGCTCAATCTCAGCGAGCAGGATGTGATGGCGCCTTACGAGCGAATGCTGTTTAACATCTGGGGCAACAAAATCCAGACTCTGTGCCTGCTGCCGTTGATGTCCGGTAACACCATGCTGGGCGTTCTGAAGCTGGCGCAGTGTGAGGAAGGGGTGTTCACCACCGCCAACCTGAAGCTGCTGCGTCAGATTGCCGAGCGTATCTCCATCGCGCTGGATAACGCGCTGGCGTATCAGGAGATCCACCGTCTGAAAGAACGGCTGGTGGATGAAAACCTGGCGCTGACGGAACAGCTTAACAATGTCGACAGCGAGTTTGGCGAAATCATTGGACGCAGCGACGCCATGTACAGCGTGCTCAAACAGGTGGAGATGGTCGCGCAAAGCGACAGCACAGTGCTGATCCTGGGCGAAACCGGTACGGGTAAGGAGTTGATTGCCCGCGCGATCCACAATCTCAGCAACCGCAACAGCCGCCGGATGGTGAAAATGAATTGTGCCGCCATGCCTGCGGGTCTGCTGGAAAGCGATCTCTTTGGCCATGAGCGCGGCGCGTTTACCGGTGCCAGCAGCCAGCGACTGGGCCGTTTTGAACTGGCAGATAAAAGCTCGCTGTTCCTCGACGAAGTGGGCGATATGCCGCTGGAGCTACAGCCTAAACTGCTGCGTGTGCTGCAGGAACAGGAGTTCGAACGTCTTGGCAGCAATAAGCTGATTCAGACCGACGTGCGGCTGATTGCCGCCACCAACCGCGATCTGAAAAAAATGGTCGCCGACCGCGAGTTTCGCAGCGACCTCTACTATCGCCTGAACGTGTTCCCGATTTGCCTGCCGCCCCTGCGCGAGCGTCCGGAAGATATCCCGCTGCTGGTCAAAGCGTTTACCGCCAAAATTGCCCGCCGCATGGGACGCAACATCGACAGCATTCCCGCCGAGACGTTACGCACCCTTTCCTCGATGGAGTGGCCCGGCAACGTGCGCGAGCTGGAAAACGTCATTGAGCGTGCGGTGCTGCTGACGCGCGGTAATGTGCTGCAACTCTCCCTGCCGGAGGTTTCTCTGCCGGACTCTCCCGCTTCCGCGACCGACGTGGCCCAGGACGGGGAAGATGAATATCAATTGATCGTCCGCGTACTGAAAGAGACCAACGGCGTGGTGGCCGGGCCGAAAGGGGCAGCCCAGCGTCTGGGGTTAAAACGCACCACCCTGCTGTCGCGCATGAAGCGCCTTGGAATAGATAAAGAGAGCCTGATTTAAGGCGCATTCCGGCGGTGCTTTCTGGCACCGCCTTTTGTCACCCTGCGTTATTGTCCCTCATTGACACACAATATTTTCCTCTGTATAAAATTCCGCCTTAATAATGAGTTTCATTTGCATCAAAAATAACTTTAATGAAGGGTAGCGTTTAATGAAGAAGGTCATCTGCGCGTTAGGCCTGGCGGTTGCGTCGGTCAGTTCTGCTCTGGCAACCACTTATCCTCTGACCATTGAAAACTGCGGTTATAAAGAGACCTTCACCAAAGCGCCGGAACGCGTCGTGGCCCTTGGTCAAAATACCGTTGAGATTTTGCTTCTGCTGGGCCTGGAAGATAAGGTGAAGGCCAGCGCCTTCTGGCCGACCAAAGTGCTGCCGCAGCTGGCGGAACAGAATGCCAAAATCAAAACGCTCACCGTCGAAATTCCTACGCTGGAATCTATCCTTGCGCAAAACCCCGATTTTGTTCCTGCACAATTGCCGCTGCTGCTCGGGCCAGAAAGTAAGGTCGCAAAACGTGAGGATCTGGCTACCGTCGGCGTGAACAGCTATTTATCACCGGGCATGTGCGCCACTAAAAAAGCCTCGGGCGATATGTACGGCAGCCGCCAGAAGCTGTGGGACATGACATACCTTTATAAAGAGATTGAAGATTTCGCCAAAATTTTCAACGTTGAAGACCGTGGTCAGGCCGTTATCGCCAGCTTCAAAAAACGTGAGGCAGACCTGCGCAAAGAATTTGGCAAAAGCAAAAAAGACCTCTCCTTTGTGTTCTGGTTCTCAAGCGCCTCTCCTTCTGCTGATGCCTACGTGGGCGGTAAAAACAGCGCCTCAGGCTTTATCGCTGACGTACTGGGTGGCCATAACGCCATCACCGCCGAGGCCGAATGGCCAACCGTGGGCTGGGAAAGCATCATTGCCGCTAACCCGGACGTGATTGTGGTCTCAAGCCTCGACCGTAACCGCTGGGCGCTGGATAACGCGGAAGAGAAAATCAAATTCCTGAAAAGCGATCCGGCCGTCAGCCAGCTTGATGCCGTCAAAAAAGGCCATATCGTGGTGATGGACGGCCAGGCAATGAACCCGACGATCCGTACCATTTATGGCGCTGAACAGGTGGGCGAACAGCTCAGAAAACTGGGGCTGAACTGATGACGGCAGCTGTACTTCAGGCCCGACAGGGCCTGTTCCTGACCACTTCCGCTCTGCTGGCTATTGTCCTGTTGTTTCTGGTGATCGCCCTTGGCGTAAGCGTCGGAGAGTTGTCGATTCCGCTGTCCAATGTCTTTTATGCTATCGGTAATAAGCTGGGGCTGACCGCGGTTCCGCTCAACCGCATCTATGAGAGCGTGATCTGGGACTTTCGCCTGAGCCGCGCACTGGTGGCGGCCTGCTGCGGTGCGGGGCTGGCTATCTGCGGCGCGGTTTTGCAGAGCCTGCTGAAAAACGCGCTGGCTGAACCTTACGTGCTCGGCGTCTCTGCGGGGGCGTCCACCGGCGCGGTTTCCGTCGTGGTGCTGGGGATGGGGACCGGCGCGGTGTCGCTCTCTGCGGGCGCGTTTGCTGGCGCATTCGCCGCCTTTGCGTTTGTCGCCTTTCTGACCAACGGCGCGCGCGGCGGCAACGAGCGCACCATTCTGGCGGGCGTAGCTGCCTCTCAGCTCTTCAACGCCATCACCGCCTATACCATCAGCACCTCTGCCAGCGCGCAGCAGGCGCGTGATGTGATGTTCTGGCTGCTGGGCAGCTTTAGCGGTGTACGCTGGCCTGAATTCCAGCTGGCACTGGTTGTGGTGCTGATTGGGTTAGCCATTTGCCTCTACTATTCCCGGGCGCTGGATGCCTTTACCTTTGGTGACGACGCCGCGGCCTCGCTGGGGATTGCCGTCCCCTGGGTGCGCCTGGCGCTCTTTACCACCACCGCATTGATCACCGCAACCATCGTCAGCATGGCGGGCTCAATCGGCTTTGTCGGGCTGGTGGTTCCGCACGTCATGCGTTTCTTGTTCGGTCCTCTGCATCGAACCCTGCTGATTGCCAGCGCACTGGCGGGGGCGATCCTGATGGTGCTGGCAGATATCGCCTCGCGCATGCTGATTGCCCCGCAAAGTCTGCCCGTCGGGGTGGTAACCGCCCTGGTTGGCGTGCCGTTCTTTGCCGTGATCATCTACCGCTCAAGGAATAAGTAATGAGTATCTGCGCTGAAAATATTACCTGGAAGGTAGGCAAAAAGGTCATCGTCAATAACGTGTCGCTCAAGGTGGCGCGCGGTGAAACGGTAGGACTGCTTGGCCCTAATGGTTGCGGTAAATCATCGCTTCTGCGCATTCTGGCTGGCCTGCGCCGCCCGGATGCGGGCTGTGTGACGCTGGACGGTCAGGACATTTCCCGCATCGCCAAAAAGCAGCTTGCGCGCCGGGTGGCCTTCGTTGAACAGCACGGCATGACCGATGCCAATATGCGCGTTCGCGATGTCGTCAAACTTGGTCGCATCCCGCATCACTCCCCGTTCTCGAACTGGAGCAAGCAGGATGACGAGACCGTTACCGCCGCCCTGCAGCGCGTGGATATGCTGGAAAAAAGCGATCAGGGCTGGCTGAGCCTCTCCGGCGGGGAGCGCCAGCGCGTGCATATCGCCAGGGCGCTGGCGCAGACGCCTACAGAAGTTTTGCTGGATGAACCGACCAACCACCTGGACATTCACCATCAGATGCAGCTGATGCACCTGATAAGCGACCTGCCGGTGACCAGCATTGTGGCTATTCACGATCTCAACCATGCATCGATGTTCTGCGATTCGCTGATTGTGATGCAGCAGGGGCAAATCGTGGCCACCGGAACGCCGCAGGAGATCCTCTCTGAGGCGTTGCTCTGGGACGTTTTTCGGGTCAAAACCAAAATCGAGATCTCGCCGTTCCATGGCAAAAAGCACATTCACTTTATCGTTTAAGCGCCCGTAACATGATGCCCCTGCGCCCTGCCACAACGCTCTGGCCGCCCGTCTTACTGGGCAGCCAGTTTGTGTTTAACATCGGTTTTTACGCGGTCGTCCCCTTCCTGGCGATCTTTTTGCGCGACGACATGCTGCTTTCCGGCGGCCTTATCGGGCTGATTCTGGGGCTGCGTACCTTTTCGCAGCAGGGGATGTTCATCGTCGGCGGTGCGCTCTCAGACCGCTTTGGTGCCAAAATCATTATCCTCTGCGGCTGCGTCATCCGCGTTGCGGGTTATCTGCTGCTGGCATTTGGACACGCGCTCTGGCCCATCATCCTTGGCGCCTGTCTGACCGGCATTGGCGGTGCGTTGTTCTCTCCCTCCATCGAAGCGCTGCTGGCCAGGGCGGGTACGCATAGCGAGACTAAAGGTCAACGCAGCCGTGCAGAGTGGTTTGCGCTGTTTGCCGTCTGCGGTGAACTCGGCGCGGTGCTGGGC
>NZ_LNII01000104.1:0-1415 GCF_001463365.1 Enterobacter sp. 50793107
GTTTTATGCAGAAGATTACTCCAGCGTCGGATTCATGTGACGCAGATCGTATGGCGTTATCTGGTAGACGTAATAGTTGAGCCAGTTAGTAAACAGCAAATTCCCGTGACTGCGCCAGGTGGCTCGCGGTTTGTTCTGAGGATCGTTTTTCGGGAAGTAGTTATACGGCACATCCGGATTGAGACCCGCTTCGACATCACGGAAATACTCTGCCGCGAGGGTGTGTGGATCGTATTCAGGATGCCCGGTTACAAAGGCAATACGCTTATCTTTGCTGGCAAACAGGTAAGCATCGCCATCTTCTGTTTCGGCCAGGATCTCCAGATCGGTGTAGTCACGAATCAGCTGCGCCGGGAAATCGGCGTAGCGCGAATGCGGGGCCAGGAACGAATCATCAAACCCGCGTGTCAGCAAGGCATGAGGGTGAAGAATGTGGTGTTCGTATACGCCGGAGAGTTTTTCGGTACGGGTTTGTTTGGGGATGCCGTAGAGAATATTCAGCGCAGCTTGTACTGCCCAACAGACAAACAGCGTGGACGTGACGTGATCTTTTGCCCACTCCAGTACCTGTTTGATCTGCGGCCAGTAGGCGACATCATTAAATTCTACCAGGCCCAGCGGCGCACCGGTGACAATCAGTCCGTCGAAGTTTTCCTCGCGGATATCGTCGAAGTTACAGTAGAAGTTATTCAAATGCTCAGAAGGCGTGTTACGCGACTCACGGGCATCGATCCGCAGCAGCTGAATATCCACCTGAAGCGGAGAGTTCGAAAGCAGGCGCAGGAACTGATTCTCTGTTTCGATCTTTTTCGGCATCAGATTAAGGATGAGCACCTTCAGCGGGCGAATTTCCTGACCTGTCGCGCGTGAAGTGGTCATCACAAAGACGTTTTCTTCACGTAAGAAATTGACGGCTGGTAGCTCGTCCTGCACCCGAATCGGCATAACCTTGTATCCTCACAGCATACGTATAAACGTTTAGACATCCAGACAGCCAACGATACCCAGAATTGGTATGAATGTCGAGTCTGCAAGCTTAAGGTGAGAAAGTTTCAAGGAGAGGGAGAAAACAAAAGCAAAAAACCCCGCACCTTACGGTACGGGGTTCTTCTTATTTGATGCCTGGCAGTTCCCTACTCTCACATGGGGAGACCCCACACTACCATCGGCGCTACGGCGTTTCACTTCTGAGTTCGGCATGGGGTCAGGTGGGACCACCGCGCTAAAGCCGCCAGGCAAATTCTGTTAATCTGTATCAGGCTGAAATTCTGTCTCTTCGCCAAAACATCTTCGGCGTTGTAAGGTTAAGCCTCACGGTTCATTAGTATCGGTTAGCTCAACGCATCGCTGCGCTTACACACCCGACCTATCAACGTCGTCGTCTTCAACGTTCCTTCAGGACTCTCAAGGAGTCA
>NZ_LNII01000105.1:0-424 GCF_001463365.1 Enterobacter sp. 50793107
AGTGCTCACACAGATTGTCTGATGAAAAGTAAATAGCAAGGCGTCTTGCGATTGAGACTGTACGTCCCCTTCGTCTAGAGGCCCAGGACACCGCCCTTTCACGGCGGTAACAGGGGTTCGAATCCCCTAGGGGACGCCACTTGCTGGTTCGTGAGTGAAAGTCACCTGCCGTCATATCTCAAAACTGACTTGCGAGTCATGTTTGAGATATTTGCTCTTTAAAAATCTGGATCAAGCTGAAAATTGAAACGACACACATGTTATGTGTGTTCGAGTCTCTCAAATTTTCGCAATCATGAAGTGAAACATCTTCGGGTTGTGAGGTTAAGCGACTAAGCGTACACGGTGGATGCCCTGGCAGTCAGAGGCGATGAAGGACGTGCTAATCTGCGAAAAGCGCCGGCGAGGTGATATGAACCCTTGA
>NZ_LNII01000106.1:0-296 GCF_001463365.1 Enterobacter sp. 50793107
TGAAAGAGAAGATTTGAGAGACTCGAACACACATAACATGTGTGTCGTTTCAATTTTCAGCTTGATCCAGATTTTTAAAGAGCAAATATCTCAAACATGACTCGCAAGTCAGTTTTGAGATATGACGGCAGGTGACTTTCACTCACGAACCAGCAAGTGGCGTCCCCTAGGGGATTCGAACCCCTGTTACCGCCGTGAAAGGGCGGTGTCCTGGGCCTCTAGACGAAGGGGACGTACAGTCTCAATCGCAAGACGCCTTGCTATTTACTTTTCATCAGACAATCTGTGTGAGCACT
>NZ_LNII01000107.1:0-7209 GCF_001463365.1 Enterobacter sp. 50793107
GCCTACAACTCAGATCGTAGGCCGGGTAAGGCGCAGCCGCCACCCGGCTTTTTACTACCCGCCAAACTGATCCGGATCGGGCCCTAAACGCTTGCCCTGATCCAGTTTCGCAATCTCGCCCAGCTCATCTTTATCCAGGCGGAAATCCCAGACGTCGAAGTTCTCGGCGATGCGCGATGGCGTGACCGATTTCGGGATCACCACCAGGCCGTTGTCCAGGTGCCAGCGAATGACAATCTGCGCCGGGGTTTTGCCATATTTATCCGCCAGATCGCGGATAATTTTCTGGTCGAACACCCCTTCACCGCCCTGAGCCAGCGGGCTCCAGGATTCGGTCTGGATTTTGTGAGTAGCGTTCCAGGCGTGAAGCTGGCGCTGCTGCATCAGCGGGTGCAGTTCAATCTGATTAATCACCGGTACAACGCCCGTTTCGTCAATCAGACGCTGCAGGTGATGAACCTGGAAGTTACAGACGCCGATGCTTTTCACCAGCCCCTCTTTTTGCAGTTCAATCATCCCTTTCCAGGCATCAACATAATGGTCGATAGCCGGAACCGGCCAGTGCATCAGATACAGATCGACGAAATCGAGCTGGAGTTTCTCCAGGCTCTCCTGCAGGGCTTCGCGTGGGCGCTTTTGGTCGTCGTTCCACAGTTTGGTGGTGATAAAAAGGTCGTCGCGGGGCATACCGGCGCTGGCCAGTGCTTTCCCCACGCCGTCCTCGTTTTTGTAGGCGGCGGCGGTATCAATGGACCGATAGCCGACTTCCAGTGCTTTATGAATGGCGGAGACGACCTCGTCGTTACCGGCTTTCCATACACCTAGCCCCAACTGGGGCATCACGTTGCCGTCCTGCAGCTTGATTACGGTTTGGTTTGCCATTTTTCCTCCTTCAGGTGCGCATCGCCGGAGGGGGACTCCGGCGATGGGGTGTGCATTAAGTCTGGACGAAATGTCAAAAAACGAAAGGCAGGATGCCAAAAACGCTTAGCGCGCCGCCTCGTAGATACGACGGCTAACGTCCAGCGTAATGTCGCCGTGTTCGCCCAGCTTAGTCATGCCGTGTTCTTCAAGTTTAGCCAGCAGGGCAGGGATAGAGCTGCCATCCAGACCATAGCCGGACAGACGCGTCGGCACGCCCAGGCTTTCAAAGAAGTTGCGGGTCGCTTCGATTGCCGCATCGATACGCGCGTCGTCAGAACCTTCGGTGATGTTCCAGACGCGTTCCGCGTACTGCAGCAGTTTGGCACGTTTGGTATCACGTTTTTCGTTCCACAGGGCCGGCAGAACCACCGCCAGCGTCTGGGCGTGATCCAGACCGTGCATCGCCGTCAGTTCATGGCCCAGCATGTGGGTTGCCCAGTCCTGCGGCACGCCTGCGCCAATCAGGCCGTTCAGCGCCTGCGTTGCAGCCCACATCACATTGGCACGCACGTCGTAGTTTTCTGGCTCTTTCAGCGCCTTCGGACCCTCTTCGACCAGCGTCAGCAGAATGCCTTCCGCAAAACGATCCTGAATTTTGGCATCCACCGGATAAGTCACGTACTGCTCAACGGTGTGAACAAAGGCGTCGACCACGCCGTTCGCGACCTGACGCGCGGGCAGGGTGTAGGTGTACACCGGATCGAGGATCGCGAATACGGGCTGAACGTGCTCGTTCATAAAGGCCTGTTTGTCTCCGGTGGTTTTACGGGAGATCACCGCGCCTTTGTTGGATTCAGAACCGGTAGCTGGCAGGGTCAGCACGGAGCCCATCGGGATCGCGCTTTTAATGTCGCTGCCGCGGGTTTCCAGGATATGCCATGGGTCGATACCGTCGGCGTAGTGTGCTGCCGCGGCGATGAACTTCGTGCCGTCCAGCACGGAACCCCCGCCGACAGCCAGCAGGAAGGTGATGTTTTCTTCGCGGGCGATTTTCACCGCGTTCATCAGCGTTTCATAAGAAGGGTTTGGCTCGATACCGCCAAACTCGCGCACGTCCAGACCTTCCAGTGCGCTGTAAACCTGATCCAGCACGCCGGTTTTTTTCACGCTGCCGCCACCGTAGGTGATCAGCACGCGGGCGTCAGCGGGGATCTGTGCACGCAGATCGGCGATAGCGCCTTTACCAAACAGGATGCGGGTTGGGGTATGGAGATTAAAATTATTCATGGCTCGTTCCCTATCGTGGGTGAAAAATCGTGGCGGCGCGGATGGCTACCTGATGCTGCACATTGTGGCTGCCCGGGGATATCCTCTCAATGCACATTCCTGCCGATGTCTTGCCCATTTCTACAGAGCACTGGAGAAACGTCAGGAAAATGCGCAGACTGTGAGGGTCGCAAACCGTACCCGGAGTAACGCTAAATGAACCGTGAAGCCATCTGTCTTCAGCTCACTTCGCAGATTAAAAGACTGATTGATAAGCAAAATAACCCAGGCGAACTGCTGCCGGATATTCGCCTGCTCTACGGGACGCAGCCGGGAACGCGGACGCCGGTGATGTATCAGCCGGGCATCGTTTTTCTCTTTTCCGGCCATAAAATTGGTTATATCAATGAACGCGTGTTCCGTTATGACACCAATGAATATCTGCTGCTGACAGTACCTTTACCCTTCGAATGTGAAACCTTCGCGACAGAGGAGGTACCGCTGGCGGGGATCCGCGTAAATGTCGATATTCTTCAGCTTCAGGAGCTGCTGATGGACATTGGCGAAGACGAGCTTTTCCAGCCGTCGATGGCGGCGAGCGGCATTAACTCAGCCACGCTGTCAGAGGAGATCCTCTGTGCCATTGAGCGTCTGCTGGACGTGATGGAGAGACCGCTGGATGCGCGTATTCTGGGTAAGCAAATCATCCGCGAAATTCTCTATCATGTGCTGCTGGGGCCGGGTGGCGGGGCACTACTGGCGCTGGTCAGTCGGCAGACCCACTTCAGCCTGATAAGCCGCGTACTCAAGCGCATCGAAAGCCAGTACACGGAAAACCTCAGCGTTGACCAGCTGGCGGCGGAAGCGAACATGAGCGTCTCGGCGTTTCACCACAACTTTAAGTCGGTGACCAGCACCTCGCCGCTGCAATACCTCAAAACCTACCGGCTGCATAAGGCGCGGATGCTGATGATCCACGACGGCATGAAGGCCAGCGCGGCGGCGATGCGGGTCGGGTATGAGAGTGCGTCGCAGTTTAGTCGGGAGTTTAAGCGCTACTTCGGCGTCACGCCGGGAGAGGATGCGTCACGCATCCGAACCATGCAGGGAGTCTGACGGCAAACGTAGGCCGGGTAAGCGATAGCGCCACCCGGCTTTTATTTATGCACTGCAGTACTTCTTCTTAATCACCACCGCAATCGTTCCCACCAGTCCAGCCACCAGCAGGAACATCGGCAGCACCATCAGGAAGGTCATTACCTGGTCTTCATGGTGCTTCACAAACGGGATCATGTTCAGCGCGTAGCCGAGAGTGGTAACGACACCCACCCATAACAACGCGCTCAGCCAGTTGAAGAACTGGAAGCGGCGGTTCGACAGGCCGGAAATGCCTGCCATGGTGGGCAGCAGGGTGCGAACAAAGGCCAGAAAACGCCCGGCCAGCAAGGCCAGCAGGCCATGCCTGTCAAACATGCAGGTCGCACGCTGATGGTATTTATGCGGTAGTTGCGCCAGCCAGCCCTTCACGACGCGCGTGTTGCCGAGCCAGCGGCCCTGCAGATAGCTCAGCCAGCAGCCCAGGCTTGCCGCGGAGGTGAGGATCACCATGGTCGGCGTGAAGTCCATGACACCTTTACCGATTAACGCCCCCGCAAGCAAAAGGAGGCTGTCACCGGGTAAAAATGAGGCTGGCAGTAATCCATTTTCCAGAAACAGGGTCGCGAACATCACGAAATAGACGATACCTACAACGTGAGGATCGGTCAGTGCGGCGAAGTCGTGTTGCCAGAGCGCCGCGATAATATCTTGAATAACAGCCATGGACTTTCCTGTGGAACAACAGATATAGCACTATTGTACTCCCTTATTTGCCCGATTGGGTTGATCGCGGGCGCAACTAATGCAGACTTTTCTGGTGGCGGTGTCCACAAAAGCATCCATGGAGTACATGTTTGCCAGCACTCTACACGATACGCGCAAACCCTGCTGCTAAATCGGCAATTAAATCGTCCGCGTTTTCTAAACCGATATGCAGGCGAATCAGGGTGCCGCTGAAGTCCACTTCACCGCCAGGGCGCAGGGCCGCAATCTGCTCCGGCTGATTTGGCAGGATCAGGGATTCAAACCCGCCCCAGGAGTAGGCCATGCTGAAGAGGGTAAAATTATCCAGATAGCTTGCCAGCTCGTCATTATTCAGCCGTTTTTTTAGAACGAATGAGAACAAACCGCTGCTGCCCGTAAAGTCTCGTTGCCAGAATTCATGCCCTTTACTGCCCGGCAGTGCCGGATGGTTGACGCGCTCAACCTGCGGGTGCTGCTCCAGCCACTCAGCTATCTTCAGGCTGCTTTCGTGATGCTGACGCAGGCGCACCCCCAGCGTGCGGATGCCTCGGCTGGTCATGTAGGCGGTATCGGCATCGACCATCTGCCCCATCAGGTAGGCATTTTCCCGCAGTTGATCCCAGCAGCGGGCGTTAGAAACGGCCGTGCCGATCATCCCGTCTGAGTGGCCAATCAGATATTTGGTCGCCGCCTGAATGGAGATATCAATGTCGAATTCCAGCGCTTTAAACAGCACGCCCGCCGCCCAGGTGTTGTCGATCATGATAATCGCCTCTGGCGCTTTGCTGCGCACGGCTTTCACAATGGCCGGCACGTCGTGTACTTCCATGGTGATCGAACCCGGAGATTCCAGGAACACAATGCGCGTGTTGGGCTGAATAAGCTCTGCGATGCCTTCGCCAATCAGCGGATCGAACCAGCCCGTGGTTACGCCGAATCGGGAGAGGATTTTGGTGCAGAAATCCTGACTCGGTTCATAGGCGGTGTTGGTCATCAGAATATGGTCGCCCTGTTCCACGAACGCGAGAATGGTGTTGGCGACTGCCGCCGCACCGCACGGAAACAGCGCGCAGCCTGCGCCGCCTTCCAGCTCGCACATGGCTTCCTGCAGTGAGAAGTGGGTTAGCGTGCCACGACGTCCGTAAAACAGCCCGCCTTTGGCGCGGTTACGCGTGGCGATTTTTTTGTCCTCTACGGTATCAAACACCAGCGAGGAGGCCCGTTGGATCACGCTGTTCACCGAACCCTGAGTATATTTCTTGCTGCGCCCGGCCTGTACCAGCGTGGTATCAAGATGCTTCTTGGTCATGTTCGCTAACCCTGTTTTTATACGTCTGGACGTCCAGACTACCACGAATGTGAAAATCTGCACCCGGATGCTTATCGAATAAGCAGAAAATATTAGCAAAAAACCGCATAAGAAATTTTTACTGCGTAAGCGCAAGGAATATGAGCGAAAATTGCGGCACTATGTAAATAGTAATGAGAACGACTATCAATTCGACGATGTTTTGATATTATTACGTTCAGATTTTGTGATTTGCGTCCTGGAGATACAGAGTGGGTAATAATTTGATGCAGACGGATCTCTCCGTTTGGGGCATGTATCATCATGCTGACATCGTGGTTAAGATTGTGATGATCGGCCTGATTCTGGCGTCCGTGATCACGTGGGCTATCTTCTTTGGCAAGAGCGCCGAGCTGATTTCTCAGAAGCGCCGCCTCAAGCGTGAGCAACAGCAGCTGGCTGAAGCCCGCTCTCTCGATCAGGCGTCTGACATGACCTCATCCTTCCACGCGAAAAGCCTGACCACCCTGTTAGTTAACGAAGCGCAAAACGAGCTGGAACTCTCCGCAGGCAGTGAAGATAACGAAGGTATTAAAGAACGTACCGGCTTCCGTCTGGAGCGTCGCGTCGCCGCCGTGGGCCGTCATATGGGCCGGGGCAATGGATATCTGGCGACCATCGGGGCCATCTCGCCGTTCGTGGGGCTGTTCGGTACGGTCTGGGGCATCATGAACAGCTTTATCGGGATTGCGCAAACCCAAACGACGAACCTGGCGGTAGTTGCACCGGGTATCGCCGAAGCGCTGCTGGCGACCGCTATCGGTCTGGTTGCGGCGATCCCTGCGGTGGTTATCTATAACGTCTTCGCGCGCATGATTGGCAGCTATAAAGCCACTCTCGGTGATGTCGCCGCGCAGGTTCTGCTGCTGCAAAGCCGCGATCTTGATCTGAATGCCAGTGCCGCTAAACCGGTGCACGCGGCGTCCAAACTGCGCGTAGGTTAATGAATTATGGCAATGCGTCTTAATGAAAATATGGACGATAACGGCGAAATGCATGAAATCAACGTGACGCCGTTTATCGACGTTATGCTGGTTCTGCTGATTATCTTCATGGTTGCTGCGCCGCTGGCGACGGTCGACGTGAAGGTAAACCTGCCGGCCTCGTCCAGCCAGCCGCAGCCGCGCCCGGAAAAGCCCATCTATCTGTCGGTGAAAGCAGATAAATCGATGTTCCTCGGCAACGACCCGGTGACGGCTGACTCTGTCATCCCGGCGCTGGATCAGCTCACTGGCGGTAAGAAAGACACGACGGTCTTCTTCCGTGCGGATAAAACCGTTGATTACGAGACCATGATGAAGGTCATGGATACACTGCATCAGGCGGGTTATCTGAAGATTGGGCTGGTCGGCGAAGAGAAAGCGGCCGCGAAATAACGAAGAAGCTGGCGAAAGCCGGCTTTTTTTTATGCCTGTCGGGTTATTCTTTTTTGTTATCCGTCGACGCGGGAGAGAGGGTTGCCAGCGCGTCCTCGTCAAGCGCGATGCTGGTGATGTTTGAGGTACGATACTCGCCGTCGGACAGTTTGCGCGTCAGGCGCAGGGTCGCGGTTTCTCTGGCCAGCAGATACTGATAATTGGCCTCCAGACGCCCTAGAAGCTTCTCTTTCAGCTCGGGCCGTTGTTCGATGATGGCATTCATCACGGCGCCGTAAATCTCTTCCTTGACCTGTAAGGGATAAATCTCGCGGCGGTTCTGCCATTTCAGGCGCACCAGCGTCGCCGGAATGGAAACCAGATCCTGGGTAATACGCCCTGTCCCTTATACCCATCTTCAGCTGCCGACCAATAGACGCAATATCGTATCCCGGCCCCCCGTACCTACGAAACAAAAACATCACATCAATCACACAGCACAACGCAACCCACAGCACGACCAAGTCAGCCAAG
>NZ_LNII01000108.1:0-4072 GCF_001463365.1 Enterobacter sp. 50793107
GCTTCGGCTTCGCGGAGAATACTGATGATCTGTTCGTCGGAAAAACGCTTCTTCATGGGGATGTCCTCATGTGGCTTATGAAGACATTACTAACATCGGGGTGTACTAATCAACGGGGAGCAGGTCAGTGTACGAGGGTCAATCATAGCCATGATTACTTACCTCCACTCACAGCGACCAGCGGTCACAGCTTGATAGTCTGAATACTCAGCCTGTGAGACTTCACGTCCGGCGATGTAGAGGCCTGTGCCATGACGCTGGATGAATTCCTTGGTCTCCGGCTTGATGTCCTCAGCAGACGCTACAGCAGACTGCACGGTGGCGCTGGAGGTCATAGACACGAAGGCTCTGGTTACTGCCAGTCCGTACCCAAGGTCCAACCACCGACCGAACTCTATAGCGGCTACTGGGTCAGCCAGCCACGAGGTCCCTAAGTGACCCATGTTAATCTTTTTAACAAACCCGTTTTCTGGGTTGGTTAGACTTCTACCAGCCTTGGTCCTCATGAAGCGAGCAACCTCGGTACTACGGTTATCTTCTACCTTACCAATCTGAATGCCTACCCGGCGTATCTCATCCAGTCGAAACAATCCGTCCTGACTGGTGATGTCCTGACCGAAGATATGAATGGTGTATTCCTGCTTATTGTCAGAAGTCATAAGAGGCACCTCCCGCCAGAGCTTCGGCAAAGGACTTGAAGCGCTGTTCTTGGTCAGCTTTCGCCTGAAGGCGTTCGGCATCAGGTGGGACCAGCTTATCAAAGGTGCCGTTTTCGTAATCTTCAGTTAGGACCTGAAGGCGGCGGGACCATTTGCTCTCCACCTGCATCATCGCGTTAGAGATGTGCTTCAAGTCGGCATCAGAGCGTGACGCTATCCAATCCATCTCTTCTGAGTCACCCTCACAGGTGTAAGGATTGTTGAAATAGAAGATGTCCTGTAGGCCACGCTTCAGCTCTTCCTCGGTGTGTGTCTGGAGGTATGACTGGATAGGCTCCGCGTACATCTCCCGGATTTTCTCATAGTCCCAGTCTTCCGCTTGGGCATACCATCGGGATAACTTCAGCAGGTCTAAGTTATAGCGACAGCAATCGACACTGGACTCTGCATTGGTCAGCAGGATGATTAAGAACTGGCGGTTAGTTACAGGTAATTCGGTATTCATACAAAGATGCTCCTTTGGTAAAGCACTTTCTGTCTCCACATGGAGTCCGCACCATTCAGACGCATCCTAAACGGACCCCCATCAGAAAGTGCTTAACGAAAGTGAATGGTTAAATGTTGACGGTCTGGAGTGACCGGGTGTCTCCATATGTATAAAGGCGGGACCGCATGTCAGGACGAGTTGTAAGGACTTCCAGATGGTGAGCGGTGATAAACTTAAGCCAATGAGTAGTGAGTAGACGAGCTACTAACAGACGACTAAAGAACGCTAACGAGCTGGAGGTCGATACAGGAGGTCTGACAGAGGCGGTCACGGGCCTTGATTACTTAGGAGAGATACTTAATGTCGGTTGACCAGATGCTCGCATGTTCTGACGCATCAGACTCAGAGGCGGAAGCAGGTCTCCCTATAGTGATAGTTTAGGGTCCGTAATCATGAACCAGCTTTACTGGCGTGGTACTGGACGGATTTACTGGCGCTGACGACGGCAGCATAGACGTAGCGAGCGTAGCGAGTTGAAACCATAGGTTCACCCAAGGCAACACGCTTACGGCTCAGGGACTCCTGCACAGCGCTTACAGTTAATGTGTCGTGCGTTAGTAGTTGGGTCAGAATCAAGTATGGGCTGACAGGCTTGGTATTGCTTGCCATTGATTCGCTCAGGCGACCAGCACCAGTAAGGACATCATCCAGCCAGCCACTCAAGTCACCCTGACCATCGAATGACAGCAGGTCCCCGCAGTGCTGCTGCAAGTAGGCTTTGGTGAACGTGTTGTCGTGAGTTGCGATTGGTCGTGCCATAGAGTATCTCCTGTCGTTGAATTAGTTGGTTCCCCTATAGTGATAATCAAGTCCACCACTGGTGATACATACAGTAGCGCGACAGGATGTGACTCACAGGCTGGACTGGATGTCAAGGATTAAGGCGACCCTAGGAATTAAGGAAGTAAATATAAAGAGGGAGGACCGGATGTGACTCACAGGTTGGACCGAATGTCAAGGACTAAAGACGCCTCAGGAATTAAGGAAGTATATATAAAGAGAGACCAGAGGCGACTCACAGTCAAACAGGAATGTCAAGAGGAGACCATAGGAATTTGGAGGGACCTGAGTTAGGGAACCAGTTTAAATAAGACAACAGACAGACTTAAAGTCGGACAGCCGAAGGCGAACCGGTGGACCTATAGTCAGGAGGGATTATGATTATTATCACCCTCCCTAACTTCAGTCAGACTTCAGTGACCCAAGGTCTCAACCATCAAGCCGTATATGGTCTACACCTTGGGTCTTCCTACTTAAAGTAAAGCTGTCTTCAGCACCTCAGCCAGCCTACCAACAGCGTGTCCTTTCCCGTACAGGTCATACGTAATGGACTGACTGCTGTGACCTAAGATGCCCTGAGCGTCCACCAGATTAACTCCACGCTCTTTCATTCGTGTAGCCAGCCAATGCCTCAGACTGTGGAGAGAGACATCCGTAGCGTCTCCCAGAGCTTCAGTCATGACCCTTGAGTTAAACCAGCTTGAGTATGCGCTTGGAGTCATCCCGAAGAGAGGACCCTCGTCAGGCTGCATGTCTACCCATTCGAGGAAGGACTTCAGGTCAAGACCACAGGCCCCATCGGTCAACGGCACAAGTCGGACTGAATGCTTGTTCTTCACAGACTTACCTTCCCCATCTTCATTGATGTCGATACAGACCAGCCCATTGTCCAAGGTTACAATGTCACGTTTAGTCAGGTGGCAGACCTCAGCAGACCTAGCTCCAGTGACCACAGATACCAGAGACGCCCATCTACGGGCCTCAGAGGTCGTGTGAGCCGTGTGTCGTGTGAACTGATACTCAGACTCAACACGGACCAGAAGTCTCTCCAGCTCCTCGTCAGTGAATGCTCTACGCTTGGAGTCTACATCCTTAGTTAACTTCATGCGCTCAATCGGGTTGCGGCCCTCAAGTTGCCCATTCATCAGGCCATAGTCCAGACACATCTTCGCCTTAGTCAGCAGCTTGTTAATCGTCGACGGTCTCACCTCAGAAGCCAGCATAGCGTCCCTGACAGCCAGCCACTCAGAGCGAGACATCAGGTCCATGTCTTCAGGCAGGAACCGGGAGACAGTATTTAGTGAGGACGAGAGGTCCTTGTAGCTGGAGGACTTCAGGGTCTGGACCTTCTCAGCCAGCAGCGAGGACACTAGCTCAGAAAAACTACAGATAGCTGGTTGGTCAGCGATAGTGACCTCAGGTTGGCGCTCCTGTGTGAAAACTACTGGTCTATCCCCCTGCTCATTCTTCAGAATTGACGTAGAGTCGCCTATAGTTGAGTAATCAGTATGGTTATTATCATCAATCAGCTTAATCAGACCAGAGGTATCACCAGTGTCTACCCTCTGCTGTGCTGCGGTCAGGACTTCAAGCGCTAACCTTATGCCCTTCTGCTGGTCCAGACTTAAGGCTTGCGTAGCGGCTAGCTCCCTCAGGTTGGACTTCTCGTCGACCAGAGTAGCGACCTCAAGTCCATTCCAGTAATCGTCACTAGCGTCTGTCAGGAACTGCTCAGCCATAGACCGGAGATGCTCTGTAAGCTCCTGTAGTGAGACTTCAGGCCTATCCAACATGAAGGCCTTAGCTGTGGCTGCGAGCTCTCTCTGACGCATTGTGGCTACTCTCCTGTCTGTGCTTCGGGTCGATACTGAAAGAAACGGGATGGTCTGTCCCTTGAGTCTGAAGCGGATAGTATATCGACCATTGGCTCTACGGACTAACTGAGGCTTAGCTACGCTGTGAATCGCCACGCGTTTAACAGACACCTCAGAGTCATTTAAGATGACTTAAAGAGAGGTGCCCATGAGCGGTAAGCGTTATCCTGAAGAGTTTAAAACTGAAGCAGTCAAACAGGTTGTTGATCGCG
>NZ_LNII01000109.1:0-2443 GCF_001463365.1 Enterobacter sp. 50793107
ATTAAGTATTGTGTAATGTCAAAGTTAATTTTATCTCTTAAAAATTGTTCTTTTAAAGACGGGGGTAAAACATATGAATTTAATTATAATCGTTAGCTCTATGGTTTACTTAATGCTTTTTCCATTCCGTTAATTTTAGGATTAAAGGCGAAATATTATCGATGCAGTGATTACCACTGGCGCGCAATGCTCTCCCCGCTACGCCTGCCCGCTTAAGGGACCGCTTTAAATGCAGGTGCAAAGATGGCCTCAGGCTACGCCGCGACTGGCGCTTGCAGGGAATGCAGGAACGGGAAAACTTATGCAAAACCATGCACCTTATGGATGCATGGCTTATTTCATTAAAAATAGCGGGATTTTCGGGGATTTTTAAGCGGGCTACTGCACGGCCAGTTCTGCACGGCGGCGGGTGTAATTCAGGTTCTGTGCAGGCGTGAATTTTTCACGACTATCATCGCGCGAAGCCGCGTCAGACCCGAATCCGATGGCCTTTAAAATGTCAGTATCCTGCGCCGAATAATAAGTTTTTTCGCTGTTGGGCAGCCAGACCAGCAGCGCTGAATGGCGGGATGTTGCCCGGAATAATTCATCAGCTCGTTGGCAAGGGCGGCGGCCAGCTCCGCGCCGTGCGCCTGCATAGAATCATTTAATCGGTCGCGGATGCTGATGTGCTGCACCTCCTCATGCGAGCGGATGTAGCGACCGACAGCCTGATTAATTTCCCATTTTTTCACGTCTATGATTTCGCGCAGCGTTTGCAGGCTCCGCCCGCTGTGGCCGCTGCCGGCAAGCTGTTCGCGGTATGCCTTTTCGGCCTGCGTCAGTTCTTCCCTGTGTTGCAGCCAGGCGGATTTGTTTGCCTGACAGGCCTCAAAGGCTTTCTGTAGCGTCAGTGTGGTCACGTATGTTTCTCCTGATGACTGGCCGTGCTTACGCACCGGAACGGTTAACGGTGGCTGCCGGTGCGGGTACCGGGATAACCGGTTCTGCCACTGGTGAACGAATAACCCCGTCGATGGATGCAAGCGTAGGGAACGTTGCCGAACACTTGATGCTCATGCACTGATGGTGATCCGGACGTGTACCATTACGTTCTCACGTCGTCGTGTTGTTTCCTCGCTAGGGCGAGCTAGGTGGGTTTTGGAGTGCGGCACTGTGAGCAAAGCCAGTAGCAGAAATGGTGAGCTTTAACTCGTGATAATAGTCCAAGCAAGCTTGTTCAGGGTAGAGCAAGGGCAGGCTAATAATCGGCTAAGTATCCTTTGTGAAGAAAAATATTTTTCCAGTTGGCCTGGTTTTATACTATCTATTTTGAGAGTGAGAAAAATGTATCAATTTCTGCGCTAAATCATAAAAATAATGTAATGATATTTATGTGTGGGATGGTGAATTATTTTTATTGTATAAATTAATTTGTTATAATGGGTCTAGATTGTGAAATATTCAACTAGGATATAGGTATGAAAAATAAAAGGGCTTGGGCCTTTAAAACAATCAGTAAAAAAGAACTAGTTTATCGTGGTAATGATGGTTATGACGATAATCCATTTGAGTCGTATTCTTATGATAATTTGGTTGCTAATCATAAGCAAGTTGAATCTGGGGATATTGTTGTAATATATAACAGAAAGCATGTTATTGGTGTGGCGGTAATAACCTCTCTTATCAAAGAAGATTCTAAAAAAGAAATAAATCAATGCCCTATAAATAACTGTAAGGCAGAGAAAATAAGAACCAGAACTAGCAAAAAACCCGAATGGAGATGTAGTAATGGCCATGAATTCGAAAAACCATTAAAAAAAACCATTCCTGTAATAAAATCTACGGCATTCTATTCTAATAATTTTAAAATACTAAAAATGAATTATCTTGAGCTGGAGGGTAAAATAATAAACCATAACAAACAACTATCTATCCAGGAAGTAAAATTTGAATGGGCAAAAGATCTATGGGAAGGAAATGGGCGTTATACCGATAATTTAGAAAGCATGGAGGCTAGTGAACCTGAAGCCCTATTCAATAAGGAGGATTTAAGAGAGATAGTTAATCGTTCGATTAAACAAAGACGAGGACAACGTTCGTTTAGGGAAAAGCTTCTCAAAAAAAATAATCATTGCGCTATAACTAAATGTGCGGTTTTAGATATACTTGAAGCCGCTCATATCTATCCATATAGAAATAAATCACATAACCATATAAGTAACGGTATTTTACTTAGGGCTGATATACATACACTTTTTGATCTTGATTTAATAGCTATTGAGCCTAAGGACTTCACTGTTCACATTAATGAAAAACTAAAAAAAAGTGAGTATTCGATTTATGAAGGTAGTATTCTTAGTATTTCCCACAAACTGTCACAAGATGCATTAGAAGAAAGATGGGAAATATTTATGGATAAAAATAAATAAGTTAAAAGTTTCTAGAATGGTTCATACATATG
>NZ_LNII01000110.1:0-709 GCF_001463365.1 Enterobacter sp. 50793107
TAGGTAGCTTAACCTTCGGGAGGGCGCTTACCACTTTGTGATTCATGACTGGGGTGAAGTCGTAACAAGGTAACCGTAGGGGAACCTGCGGTTGGATCACCTCCTTACCTTAAAGAACCTGCCTTTGCAGTGCTCACACAGATTGTCTGATGAAAAACAGCAGTAAAAAACCTCTACAGGCTTGTAGCTCAGGTGGTTAGAGCGCACCCCTGATAAGGGTGAGGTCGGTGGTTCAAGTCCACTCAGGCCTACCAAATTTTCCCTGATACTGCGTTGCGGCAACGCTCACATACTGATGTATGCGTCGCGTTACCACGCCTTGTCTCAGGAAAAATTACCGGTACAGAGGTTTGCAAACGATGGGGCTATAGCTCAGCTGGGAGAGCGCCTGCTTTGCACGCAGGAGGTCTGCGGTTCGATCCCGCATAGCTCCACCATCTTTTACTGCGAACACTAGAAAACTTCAGAGTGAACCTGAAAAGGTGCACTGCGAAGTTTTGCTCTTTAAAAATCTGGATCAAGCTGAAAATTGAAACGACACACATGTTATGTGTGTTCGAGTCTCTCAAATTTTCGCAATCAGAAGTGAAACATCTTCGGGTTGTGAGGTTAAGCGACTAAGCGTACACGGTGGATGCCCTGGCAGTCAGAGGCGATGAAGGACGTGCTAATCTGCGAAAAGCGCCGGCGAGGTGATATGAACCCTTGA
>NZ_LNII01000111.1:0-2663 GCF_001463365.1 Enterobacter sp. 50793107
GCTTTATTGTAGGTGGGCCAGTTGGTGATTTTGAACTTTTGCTTTGCCACGGAACGGTCTGCGTTGTCGGGAAGATACGTGATCTGATCCTTCAACTCAGCAAAAGTTCGATTTATTCAACAAAGCCGATAGCAGGTAGTATTTTCGTGTGATTCCCAGGGTGAAAAATGCTTATGCTCGGTGATACGAGTATAAGGTACGTCTTCTTCACAATAGTTGATCACTGCTGTACCCTGATAGTCGCCTTCCGCGGAGAATTTTTCAAAGTCCAATGTGCGATAGCCAAGCCGCCCTTCGCTGAAGTTAAAGTATCCATCCAGGGCTCCTGACCAGAACACATGTTCATACGCAGTGCTTTCTGCCGCAGAAAACTCAGTATCCGTTCTGACCTCAATCAGCTCATGGTCGAGAATTTTTGCGACCATCTCGGTATAGCCTTCTTTAGGCATGCCCTGATACTGATGATTAAAATAATTGTCGTTGTAATTGAAGCGCAGCGGCAAACGCTTCAAAATACTGGCAGGCAATTCCGTTGGTTCAACGCCCCATTGCTTGCGCGTGTATCCCTTGAAGAACGCCTCGTAGAGCTCACGGCCAATCATGCTGATTGCTTGTTCTTCAAAGTTTTGCGGATCGACAATTGATTTATCCGCTTTTGATTCAATAAACGCCCGAGCTTCGTCAGGACGTAGCGTTTTATTGAAAAACTGGTTAATGGTGTGCAGGTTAACAGGCAGCAGATAGACATTGCCCTTGTAAACAGCCTTTACGCGGTTTGTGTAAGGCATGAATTCAGAATAAGCATTTACGAAGTCCCAGACTTCTTTATCATCTGTGTGGAAGATATGCGGACCATAGACGTGCAGCATGACATTAGTCTGCGGATCACGTTCAGAATGGCAGTTTCCTGCAATATGCGAGCGCTTATCAAAAACAACGGATGATATTCCTTGCTCAGCTAACAGCCTGGCGATAACGGCCCCAGAGATACCTGCACCAACAATAGCGA
Organism: Enterobacter sp. 50793107; assembly: GCF_001463365.1. Classification (NCBI taxonomy): domain Bacteria; kingdom Pseudomonadati; phylum Pseudomonadota; class Gammaproteobacteria; order Enterobacterales; family Enterobacteriaceae; genus Enterobacter; species Enterobacter sp. 50793107. Next base: position 1,010 of record NZ_LNII01000111.1, read on the forward strand.
CTGTCATTTTGTTCCCCAAAAATGTCGTTTTAATAATCCAATCCCCTTCAGAAGGAGGTTCTCACCATCAATATTGACCACCGGCATATATTTAATCCTCAGTCGATTGCGCTGATGATGAAGCCACACATTGAAAAGTCTTTCTGCCATAAACCCAAAGACGCGTTTTTGGTACGCATCATAATTCTGATAAGCAATTTTTTGTTCAAGCGCGAACAATAGAGGGAAGAGCCAGGCAAAATATTCATCTATCAATGCTTTTTTACAGACGAACATATTGTACAGGCTGATCTTAGTGCCCCCCATAACATCATCAAAATCTGAGAGATAATCAGGTTGTTGTCGCGCTATTTCATCTCGCAGTTGAGTGTAGTCCGATTCATGATGAGCATGTATATAATGGCTTTTAATGCTCGTAATATAATAATTACGTGGTTTAGCAACCAGAATATCAGCATTCTCCAGAAGATTCATCATCTCTTCAGGAGAGGCGATACGCTTCCCCTTAACCATCAGGTTACTAGTTGATGATGCAAAATATCGACGGTAGTGCGCGAGTCCGACAATGTCTTCCTGAGAGTTCTTCCATATCCAATAGGCTGCGGTGAGTTCGCAGAATGATGAATTTAGATGGGCGATGTTGTCGCCAGTTGAATCACGCACAGTATTTTGCGAAATAGCCGCTGGAGCGTTGCCAACTTGCAACGGCACAAAATTTGTACTGTCAGGGAATTCATATTGTTTATGGCTAACAACATATGTAATTAACTTCATTCTTTACCTTTGTTTATCTGAGAAAACTACAATCTGCCTCAGAGCAGCACTTAATAAGAAAAGAGAGATTTTATTTTTTGATAATAATGATAATATTTTGTATTTTCTATATGACCAACAATTAAAAATATCTCGATAGCTTAGCTTGTTATATTCAGTCAATATTAAATCTATATACTTTTGGCGTATTTTACGATCATCAATCCGCACTAAACTCACTAAGCAAGACTGGATGAGATTTACAAAAGCAGTAGTGTAGAATTTAATGTCAATGTTTTCTCGAATAACATTTTCTTTCAATAATCTTAACGTTTCAAACAATCTAAATTGCTTTTCAGCTGATCCGGTTGTAATTGAATTAGATCTTTTCCTATAACCATATAACTCATGTTCAATGTAGCTAACCGCTCTGGCTCTAGCTGATAATAAAGGCGACGTGAGAACGTCTTCGTAGATAAATCCGACCGGAAAGCAATTTTTAATGTACATCTCTCTCTTTGCTACTCTCGCCCATGCAAAGTTAGGCTTCTTAGTTAAAATAACATTAGAGATTTTACGGATTGAATTAGACGGCACAGATAATTCAAATTGAGGAAGAGGTTCATCTTTTTCAGCATGAAATTTTTTATAGTCGAAATAAACTATATCTGACATATGTTTTGAGATGCATGAATCCACCTCAGACAGAGCATTCGTAGATATCAAGTCATCTGAATCAATAAAAAACACATATTCACCTACCGCCCTGTCAAGCCCAAAATTCCTTGCATCAGAAAGCCCACCGTTTTTCTTATAAAAATATTTAAACTTACTATCTTCCTCTACGAATCTCTCACAAATATCAGAAGAATGATCCGTTGACCCATCATCTATTAATAAG
>NZ_LNII01000112.1:0-251 GCF_001463365.1 Enterobacter sp. 50793107
CTGGGATACCAGTTTTCTCCACGCCTGGCTGATGCCGGTGCTTCGGTTTTCTGGCGAATGGACCATGATGCCGACTATGGCGTGCTGAATGATATTGCCAGAGGGCAATCAGATCCCCGAAAAATAGGGCACTGTTGCAAATAGTCGGTGGTGATAAACTTATCATCCCCTTTTGCTGATGGAGCTGCACATGAACCCATTCAAAGGCCGGCATTTTCAGCGTGACATCATTCTGTGGGCCGTACGCTGGT
>NZ_LNII01000113.1:0-3135 GCF_001463365.1 Enterobacter sp. 50793107
GGCCAGGCCTCAGCATTTTATTATGGTGATCCCCTGGGCGAAATGCGCCTGGTAAGCAGAGTTTTTGAAATGTAAGGCCTTTGAATAAGACAAAAGGCTGCCTCATCGCTAACTTTGCAACAGTGCCAGCTGCGGGCCGCTCCCGCCGCGAAGGACGTGCTCGACGCCATCGAGGTGCTGCGCGGCATGAACAGCGACAACGCCCGCAAGGTGCCCGCCGACGCGCCGACCGAGTTCATCAAGCCGCGCTGGCAGAAGCTGGTCATGACCGACACCGGCATCGACCGGCGCTACTACGAACTGTGCGCGCTGTCGGAGATGAAGAACGCGTTGCGTTCCGGCGACATCTGGGTGCAGGGGTCGCGCCAGTTCAAGGACTTCGAGGACTACCTGGTGCCGCCCGCGAAATTCGCCAGCCTCAAGCAGGCCAGCGAATTGCCGCTGGCCGTGGCCACCGACTGCAACCGGTACCTGAACGACCGGCTGACGCTGCTGGAAACACAGCTTGCCACCGTCAACCGTATGGCGACGGCCAACGAGCTGCCGGACGCCATCATCACCGAGTCAGGCTTGAAGATCACGCCGCTCGACGCGGCGGTACCCGACACCGCCCAAGCGCTGATCGACCAGACGGCAATGATCCTGCCGCACGTCAAGATCACCGAACTGCTGCTGGAGGTGGACGAATGGACGGGCTTCACTCGGCATTTCGCGCATCTGAAATCGGGCGACCCGGCCAAAGACAAGAACCTGTTGCTGACCACGATCCTCGCCGACGCGATCAACCTGGGCCTGACCAAGATGGCGGAGTCTTGCCCCGGCACGACCTACGCCAAGCTGGCTTGGCTGCAAGCCTGGCACATCCGCGACGAAACCTACGGGGCGGCGCTGGCCGATCTGGTCAACGCACAGTTCCGCCATCCCTTCGCCGAGCACTGGGGCGACGGCACCACCTCATCGTCGGACGGCCAGAACTTCCGCACCGGCAGCAAGGCCGAGAGCACCGGCCACATCAACCCGAAATACGGGAGCAGCCCAGGGCGGACGTTCTACACCCACATTTCTGACCAGTACGCGCCATTTCACACCAAGGTCGTGAACGTCGGCGTGCGCGATTCGACCTACGTGCTCGACGGCCTGCTGTACCACGAGTCCGACTTGCGGATCGAGGAGCATTACACCGACACGGCGGGCTTCACCGATCACGTCTTCGCCCTGATGCACCTCCTGGGCTTCCGCTTCGCGCCGCGCATCCGCGACCTGGGCGACACCAAGCTCTACATCCCGAAGGGCGACGCCGCCTATGACGCGCTGAAACCCATGATCGGCGGCACGCTCAACATCAAGCACGTCCGCGCCCATTGGGACGAAATCCTGCGGCTGGCCACCTCGATCAAGCAGGGCACGGTGACGGCCTCCCTGATGCTCCGAAAGCTCGGCAGCTACCCACGCCAGAACGGCCTGGCCGTGGCGCTCCGCGAGCTGGGCCGCATCGAGCGCACGCTGTTCATCCTGGACTGGCTGCAAAGCGTGGAACTGCGCCGCCGCGTGCATGCCGGCCTGAACAAGGGCGAGGCGCGCAATGCGCTGGCCAGGGCAGTGTTTTTCAACCGCCTGGGTGAAATCCGCGACCGCAGTTTCGAGCAGCAGCGCTACCGGGCTAGCGGCCTCAATCTGGTAACGGCTGCCGTCGTGTTGTGGAACACGGTCTATCTGGAACGGGCTGCGCACGCGCTGCGTGGCAACGGCCATGCCGTTGATGACGCGCTGTTGCAGTACCTGTCGCCGCTCGGTTGGGAGCACATCAACCTCACCGGCGATTACCTCTGGCGCAGCAGCGCCAAGATCGGCGCGGGCAAGTTCAGGCCGCTACGACCGCTGCAACCGGCTTAGCGTGCTTTATTTAATGAGATGGTCACTCCCTCCTTCCCAGTACTATGCTGAGGACAGGCTTTCATTCGGAGAACCATCATGGAAAACATTGCGCTTATTGGTATCGATCTGGGTAAGAACTCTTTCCATATTCATTGTCAGGATCATCGTGGGAAGGCCGTTTACCGTAAAAAATTCACCCGACCAAAGCTAATCGAATTTCTGGCGACATGCCCGGCAACAACCATCGCGATGGAAGCCTGTGGCGGTTCTCACTTTATGGCACGCAAGCTGGAAGAGTTAGGGCATTTTCCAAAGCTGATATCACCGCAATTTGTCCGCCCATTCGTTAAAAGCAACAAAAATGACTTCGTTGATGCTGAAGCTATCTGTGAAGCAGCATCACGTCCATCTATGCGTTTCGTGCAGCCCAGAACCGAATCTCAGCAGGCAATGCGAGCTCTGCATCGTGTCCGTGAATCCCTGGTTCAGGATAAGGTGAAAACAACTAATCAGATGCATGCTTTTCTGCTGGAATTTGGTATCAGCGTTCCGCGAGGTGCTGCCGTTATTAGTCGACTGAGTACCCTTCTTGAGGACAGTAGTTTGCCTCTTTATCTCAGCCAGTTACTGCTGAAATTACAACAGCATTATCACTATCTTGTTGAGCAGATTAAAGATCTGGAATCTCAGTTGAAACGAAAGTTGGACGAAGATGAGGTTGGACAGCGCTTGCTGAGTATTCCCTGCGTTGGAACGCTGACTGCCAGTACTATTTCAACTGAGATTGGCGACGGGAAGCAGTACGCCAGCAGCCGTGACTTTGCGGCGGCAACAGGGCTGGTACCCCGACAGTACAGCACGGGAGGTCGGACGACATTGTTAGGGATTAGCAAGCGGGGCAACAAAAAGATCCGAACTTTGTTGGTTCAGTGTGCCAGGGTATTCATACAAAAACTGGAACACCAGTCTGGCAAATTGGCCGACTGGGTCAGGGAGTTGTTGTGTCGGAAAAGCAACTTTGTCGTCACCTGTGCTCTGGCAAACAAGCTGGCCAGAATAGCCTGGGCACTGACGGCGCGACAGCAAACTTACGAAGCATAAAGGCAGAAATACACCAGTTTAAACAATCATTCATCTGGTTTTGCGAATACTGATATTGATGATACTAACGGCCCACCGGCCTGTTGAGGAACCTGTAAAACGGAAAGGCTCATTGAAGCCGTATATTTTCTGGAGGTTCATCAGGCGCGGAACTCATCA
>NZ_LNII01000114.1:0-9316 GCF_001463365.1 Enterobacter sp. 50793107
CGTCAGATGTTTATAAGAGACAGCTCTTGGAACCTGTGCTGCTGTCTTAGTTGCATTAATCGCAAAAAAACAGGCATCCGTAGAATCGACATTTTCATTGTTACTCTCACAACACAATCAATCTTTAGAACATCTAAAATCATCTAAAGAATATCATGATAATATTAACAAAGTTATTGATGCACATTCTTTTTTAATAGAAAACAATGCTTTTCCAGATTCCAAACAGTTCATTGACAAACAAAATGAAGTCATGCATGAAATGGATGATTTTTATGGAAGCTATTTTAGGATTCTATACCATGTCATTAAATATATAGACAATAATGCTGGACACTATCCTTTTGACACTAGTGGAAAAAAGAAATTCACAAGTCTTGTACGAGCTCACATGGATAGTGAGATTACATATTTACTAGCTATTAATTGCGCTCATGCCAAAAATGGCGACCAGTATTATCCTTATAAATTATTAATTGAACGCTACTCACTACTAGAGCATCTAATATTCAATAAGAACTTTTTAAACAAATATAACCACCCAAGTTTACAATCTCTATCACAAAAGCAATTAAGGATAAAGGATTGTCATAATAAACATACTCCATTAGGTGAAATTGCGAGAAGGTATCATGATACTGCCTTTGGCAGTAATCCAGATCGAATCAAATTCCTATAGCTAAAACCTAAAAGGGAGACACCTCCCTTTTACTAATCTTTACCTTTACTTACCTTACACTACTGATACTTAGCATATCTCGCTAAGACCTTATACACATCGGGAATCATAATATTTTCTCAATATGGTGACATCATATTCATCCCCTATAGGGAACACTTGAGAATTCTATTAATACATCGTTATATCCATTTTCATCTAGAAGCATTCTAACCCCTAAATGAATTAATTCGTTATCTTTAGCCGGCCCAATTACTACTTTTTTTATAGGCAATCTATCACCACCCTTCATCTTGATATTAAGATATGGGATTAGTCCATAACCCCCTACTCTAAAATTCACCTTAGGCATGAAAATGCCACGAGAAAAGACTAATCTAAATTCATTTTCCTCGGCAAATCCAGAATTTTTTAAGAATGGAATATTTGATTCAATGAGTATATTTGCAGTTATAAACCTCATAAATGAGTTTGCATATCCATCCCCCTCATCTTTATTATCTTCAAGATATTGCTCGGAAATATTAGAAAAAAATTCAGTTATTTTTTCATTAATTTCAACGGTGCTATTCTCTTCGGTATAAATAACATCACCATGTTTAAAAGATAAATTATCTCTTTCCAATCCGTTAATAAGTTCAAGCTCATCGAACTCAATAGATACTCCTTGAGAATTCCCATAACCTCGCCACTGGCTAAGTTTATCTACACCACGACAAAACGAGATAGAATATACGTGCCTTGATTTTTCATGCGCCACCAATCCCAGATCATCATACTTGCTAATAGCAGTTTTAAGCATTCTTTTTAAACCACTTGGCACCACATCTTCATTCAAATAATCTATAGCATTCTTAAAGCATAAACACCCATGAATGAATTCATTTTTATCATTCATAAAATGTATATTTGTCGCCCATATAGAGCTATTTTCTACTATGCCTTTAAAACCATTCAAGTCTGTATAATGGAATAGACCCACCTTACCCTCCTACATTATTCTTCAACCAATTACCTTTAACCCAATCCTGCACTTCCGAAAGCCGATATGCAACAGCAGATGGGCCGATTTTGATGCGCTTTGGAAATTTTCCTTCCTGTTCCATACGCCAGCGTGTTGAGTTAGACAACGTGGTCATAGCACGGCATTCAGGTTCCCGAATCATTCTATCAAGCTCAGGCATGTACTGGAGATCTTCTTTTTTCACAACGGATAACATAGCCATATCAGGCACTCCTTTTCTTAATTACTTTTACTGTATTTTCTTCACCCACCAGCCCATCAAGGTAGTCAACCCATCGGTCCAGTGCTTCTTGTTTCTGGGGGATATACTTGCTGCGGTTATAGATTCCGGCCACGCCCTTTATGGTATGCCCCAGTAGCTGCTCTACGATCATAAAATCAACGCCCATATCGTTAAGACTTGTCGAGAACGTTCGTCTCAAATCATGTAATGACCAGCGTTTTTCATGTTTAAGGGAGGTAAAGTTTGTGCATCCCATCGTGCTGACAGTTGAATTAGATTTCAGTTCGCCAAGTATGTAGCCTCTCCTTTTAGTCTCTTCATGCAGGTTTACGATCCACTGGCGCATTTTTTGAGGAACGGGGCGAATAATTTCTTCGCCGTTTTTACTGTGCTCTTTAGGTACTGTCCAAATCCACTTATCGAAATCCCACTCATCCCATGTAGATAAACGCGCCTCACTCAGCCTGCAACCAAACACGAGACACAAAATCGCCATCCTTTTTTTGTAATTCATTACACGGGTTTTGCCTTTACCATGAAAGTACACTCCCCACAGATCGGCGACGTAGCTTTCCTCAAGTAGCCGCTCTCTCTTGTTCTGATATTTACCGATATCACTAGGGCTCAAATCATCCAGCACATTGCACCGCACATACTGGCGCACCCGGCAGTATTTGAAGATCTGCTTTAACTCAATCAGCATTGCAGCAGACTGAACCGGCGCGATTTTCTTTATGCGGTCGAAGCACTTGATCCAGTCAGATAGGCCGCATTTATCGACAGGAAAGCCGCCGATGTAGGGAAAGATGTATCTCTCATAACGGCGATAGAGTCTCACAGTCTCTTTGCGTTTTTCCCTGGCATAGTTATCAAACCAGTAATCAACAGCGTTCTTAACAGTCACAGGCGTGAACAGGCTCTCTTTGGTGAGTTTGTTCTCTATCCTTGGATCAAGTCCCTGTGACAGCCATCCTCGACACTCGTCCCTTTTCTCCCTGGCCTGTTTAAGGGTCATATCTGGATACTTGCCTAAAGTCATCCAGACGGGGGCGCTTTGTCGGCCGGAATGTCTGAAGAAATAAACAAAGCTCACTGTGCCACTCATGCTCACTCTGACAGACAGTCCACGGCCATCTGCCACCATCTTTTGACGCGGCTGCGGTTTACCATGTAAGGCTTTTAACGCCTTGTCGCTTAACTTGTTCTCGCCCGCCATAAAACCTCATTCTGCAATACACATTGCAATACACACTCAACTGTAACGCCGAAAAACAGTAGAAAAGCAATGCAAACAACATTCCTTTCTTCTTCATAATTAACAATGAGTTAATGAATTGATCCGGTTCTTCATGCGTACCCATGAGGTAGTGTGAAGGATAATGGATCATCATCATCGTGTTTTCAGGCATGATGACCGGATTGCCTACCATAGCAATCACCGAGGCCATGGAGGCCGCGAGACCGTCGATATGCACGGTAATCGCCGCGCCGTGGTGCTTCAGCGCGTTATAAATAGCAATACCGTCGAAGACATCACCACCTGGCGAGTTGATATAAAGGTTGATGTGGGTGACGTCCCCAAGTGCCCGGAGATCATTGACGAACTGTTTCGCCGTTACGCCCCAGTACCCGATTTCGTCATAGATAAAAATGTCGGCCTCGCTGTTATTGCTGGCCTGCATGCGGAACCACGAATTACTTTTTGCGCTGGCTTTCGGACGGTGGCGCGCCCGGTTCTTTGGCTTCGGCACTGGTGCCTCCTTTATCATTGGCGGGGTCGGTGTCAAACACCAGGCCCTGTTCACGGTTCTCGTCAACCTCCGCTTTACGGCGTGACTTAACATCATCCGGGTTGCGACCGCTGGCACGTATCCAGTCGGATTCAGTAGCAGCACCGCCGCGGATCTGCGTTTTCCAGGCATTCGCTTCTTTAACGGGATCAATCCACGGCATAACGGGCCCCGAATAAACCGCGTTATAAAGCGAGTCCATATCGATGCCTCTCGGCAGCTTGATTTCTCCGGCAGCAATAGCCATCTTCAGCCAGGCCCGGTACATGGGCCGGGTCACTGAACCGATGAACCAGTCCTGAAGAATCAGATATCCGTCGGTTGACTCGACAAGCTCCTGCCGCTGGGCACTGTACGTTCCGTTGTAGTTTCTGGATGTGCTGGAAAAGCTGAGGCGACTGCCGGCGGACACGGCACGCAGCTGTCCGTTACGAAACGACTCGAGGTTAGGGTTCGGGCGATCGGATTTAATCATCCCGATTTCTTCCCCGGCCTGCAGCTCGTCATAGAGCATACCGGGCTGAATCATCAGCTCGCGGTCATCGCTGCTGGAATCAGACTCGAAGCTCTGTCCGTCGCCTTTTTTGATATACATGCCGAGTGCGGCAGCAATTCTGGCAGCGGTAAGCTCCGAGTCCTCGTACTCTTTCAGCGCGCTCAGACGCATCAGAACACCTGACAATAGAGACGTTCCGCGGGTCTGGTGCAGGCGTCGTGTGAATTTGAGATGAAGCATGTTTTCTGCATCTATCTCTTTGGTATCGAACTGACGCCCGGATACTGGCAGGCTTTTATAGACCTGATATTTTTTCGGGCGCCCCCAGTTATCGACAAAAACGCCCTGATTGAGCTGGGTGGCGGCATCGCTGTTCATCGGCACGAAGTCCGGCTCCAGCGCTTCCAGCCAGAACGGCACGCCAGCAACCGGCTGAAGACCATTTCCGGTACCGCGAACCAACTGAGCAAATACCTCACCGTCCCGGAGCCACGTTCGCAGCATCAGCCGCTCCAGCATGGGGCGGGTAAACTGGGTTGTAACATCGGGTCTTACGGACCATTCGCCCCACTTTCTGCGGATATCAGTGGCCAGCTTTTTAGCTATCTTCCCGTTAGTCAGCATCGGATGCGGTTCAACTATGATGCCCTTCGCACCCACCACCCTTTCTTCCAGCTTGTCGAAAACGCCAATCACCAGATCGTGGTTGTTGTCCAGCCAGCGCGCCTGCTGCCTCAGTGAAACCGCCCCCATCTGGCTGAGCTGATCGGCTGAACGATTTTCCTTCTGGGCTTTGTGGGTACGCGTTTGCTTTACCGCCTCATACGCCTTAATAACTGCGCGGGCACGCAGGCGTGAGGCTTTCCAGCCTGGTGAAAACAGGCCTATCGCATCATCTAAAAAACTCATCCAAACCTCGCCAGCCTGTAGCCGGGTCGCCCGCGGCGTTTGTTATTGAGCGTAGCCAGTCGTCGCTCCCATTCCTGACGGCCTTTTCTGATTTCCGACAGGTTTTCGAGCGTCATCTGCTGCCCGTTGAAAGTGATTGATTTCCCCTCCAGAACAGACAGCTCGGCTGCAGCGTAGCGGTCGATCATGTTTTGAATATCTGCTGGATTCACACCCAACCTCCTGACGAAGACCACGGATTAGCCTGCTCGGTTACGGGCTTATCACGTTTTGGTTTTGATTTAGATTTCGGCGCAGGCGGCGGGGATGGCATTTCGCCAGTTTCCGTCTGCGTGTCCTCGATCCACGTTTCCCGCCGTGCCCACTCAGGAGCTGACGGCCATTTAATTTTTTCGTAACCACTAAGGATGGCGAGCGCGTCGGCATAAACGAGCAGGTCAAATGCTTCGTTTGCGCCCCGGCCGGGCTTACTCCATTTCCCTTCATTCGAGCGTTCCTCATACGTCAGTTCGTCATAGAACCAGCTGCCCAGCCAGGCGGGGAAATGCACATAGCCAGGGCCGGGTGAATCACGCCACAGCGCATTATTCACCCGGTCTTTAAGGGCATCGGTCTGGAGAAGATAAAGAGGCACATCACCCGTCGCCTGTGCGCGGCGCGTTGATCTGCCCGTGTTGTCTGGAAACGTTCGCTGGATAAGTTTGCTGCGCCTGACGCTGTCCCCCTTGAAGAGATAGATACGCTTACCCAGCCCCTCACGACGACATCTGCGCCAGAATTTGTAGGCATTATCCGTCACGCCATCTTCCCCCCCTGAGTCCACGGCCATCGACATCAACCGCATGCCCTTTGACGGGTCAGCTGCGAGTGGCCACGTTTTATCAAAGACGTCGGTGAGTAAAAGATCCCAGTCCTCCGGGTAGCTCGCCGGATCCACCTGTAAGCTTTCCCCGTTGCCGTCGCAGCGCAGCGAATGCCGGATGTTGTAACGGTCAACTATCCAGCGCTCACCCATACTTCCATAACCCGTAATCTGCACAACAAAGCGCCGGTTGCGCCCGGCCTGCACGTCCACGGTCGCAGTGAGAAACTGCACGCCGTCCGGTACCGAGCGTTTTGGGACTTCTTCGGCACGCTGCTCAAGCAATTCACTTTTACGCTGCTCCATGCTGGCCCGCGGCAAATAGGGCCTGCCGAAATCGGTGTTGATCACCGTCTTCAGGGTTTCTTCGCTGCGCGTGGATTCATATTCCTGCTCGGCGGTCAGGAACTTATAAATAAGCTGCGCCCAGGTCTGGTAAGCAGCTGCCGGACCTTCCATCCAGAAGGAGGCAATACGGGAACGACGGCCATCACCGCTAACCTGGCCTTTCCTGTCGATGGTTTGCCCGTCCCGGAGCCAGACACATTTCATGTTAAGCGCACGCTTCATGTCCGGTGTGATCCTGCCTTTACAGGCCGGGCACTGTAGAAAAGCCGCTTCGCTGGCAAGCACAGGATCGCTGCTGTCGCGGTACCCGGTCATATTGTCCATTTCCGGCTGGAAATATTCGCCGCAATGCGGGCATGGCCAGTAAAGACGACGGCGGTCACCACGATTATAGAGCGATAAAATTCCGGTGGTCGGAGGGGCTTCATGGGGCGTGGAACGCCGCCATTTTGTGTCTCTGATATCCCTCCCGGGCGAGCTTTCAACCAGCGTCATCCCGGAGGACATGAATGTCGTGGTACGCTTCGATGCCAGTGAAAAAGCATCCCCCTCCCCGTCGATATCTTCCGGAAAGCGGTCATAATCCGTCAGCGCCACACTCTTATAGTCCGAGGACGACATGATATTGACGGATGGCCAGCCAAGCTTCAGATAGTTACCGGCGCGGAATGTACGGTCGTAGACGTTGTTATCGTTACGTCTTGGGCTTAACCGGTTTTTAACTTCAGGGCTACAGCGAAAAGTACGGTCCAGGCGTTTTTTGGAATGCTCGCGAGCTTTTTCCTCAGATACCTGAATCACAAGCATATCTGCCGGATCGCAGACAATGTTATAAACAATCCAGCCGTCAATCAGCCCGATGGTTTTACCCGTTCGCGCCGGGCCCACAAACACCACCGCATCGTATTCACGCGATGCCAGGCAGTTCATCGGCTCAATCACATAGGGTGCCAGATCCGGATCCCATGGAACTGAGTTTCCCGCCCCCATTGGCACGCGCATATAAGTACTGACCGCATCGGCCACCGGCATACGACGCGGGGCTCGTAAAATACCGGAGACATCGCGGTGGATGTCCCTGGCGGATACCCGCTTTGCCATCAGTCCTCCTCAGGCTCTTCCTCCTCTTTTTCAGCGTCCTGCACCCTCTCCGCCATCTGGTCGCGCAGATCATCAATAACGCTTTGCACACGAACTACTGCAGCAGGCGTTAAAGCACAGTCGCGCTCGAGCACATCCGGGAGGGTTTCAAGTACCATGACGACGGCTTTCGCCATCAATGAGAATTCTCGCGCCACTTCATCTGCGGGTATTAACTGCCCCGTATCCTGTTCGAACTTCAGCCTCTCATTCTCTGCTTTCCAGTGGGACAGCCTGTCAGAGGGGGGCATATCATCGATGTTGGCCGAAACGGTAGGGATCATCAGTTCGGTCAGAATGTCGGTCACCAGATAGAGCTTTAACTTGCTGTTGCTGCCTGGAGCAGGTTCAACATTTTTCAGTCTCGCGGCAACCGTCTGACGGTGTACGCCGGTTATCCCTGCCAGCTGGTTGATATTGAGTTTTAAAGTGGCAATTTCCTGGTCCATGATGGTGAACACTTTTTGAACGATTCGACATCTTGCGAAAATGGCCTCTAATTAAATCAAAGACCTGTGCACATGATGATGACCCTGGATCCGAAAAACTAGCCGTTTCCCGCGAGCCAGCCGCCCCGTGGTAGGCCGCCCACAATTGGAGGACCCATGTGATTGCCAATAAAAAACCGCCCGAAGGCGGTTTAGTTAAACTTAGCAATTAGTTAATTGTCGCCCTATGTTTTTCGCAAGCAGCTAACAATGCACCTTCTGTTGGCTGAACGCCTGAAATATCAACATATGCAATCTCTCGCCACATGGTGGATATCTCGTTATTGATCGTCACAGACATAAATTGGAATGGGAGAGCCATCACCGGCTGACCTCCCCAATCACCAAAAACCTCATATCGAACAGCAATATCGGCATCGTTGAAAATCATGAATGTATAAAGCAATTTATAGGAGACCATTTATGCATTCCTGTGTGTGTTTCCGCTATTTAACTATTGCATAAAGATGGCACTTATCCATTTTCAAGCCCACCAGCATTGAAACTTCCAGCATCGCAGTGAGACGTTGCCCCAGCCCCATGCGGGTATGGTGGTCTCCCCCCACAAACTTAATGTCTTCAGCCATCAGACAATCTCCATTGTAAAAGCCGCAAAATTGCGGCTACTGTTTGAATATCAGGGTGTTGCTTCGCTTTAACCTTGGTTAAAGTTGGGTTTCAGCCCGTTAGTGGTGGGACACTGGCGCACTCAATGAAGAGGTATGGCTGATAACCTCTGCATTAGGAAATTTAAATGGATCAACAAACAGCATCACTTCTGCAAAAAATCGCTAATCTTGAACAGCAGATGGCAAAACAAGGTGCCGCTACAAACTTTGTAATCACTCACATGATCAAGCTTCTCGATGAGCAATTAGGCAATGGTCAGTTTTCTTCCAAACTCAGAGAAACGCTTTCACAGTCTCTGGATAAACTAAATCACAGTCAGTCAGGACCTATCAAGTCTGCCATCAACGAGTTGCTTCAGCCGTCTATCCAAGAAATGTTCCAGCCGAAACCAGAGAAGTTCATTAAATAATTATGAGCGGCCTTCAGGCCGCTTTATTAATATCATTATTCACAACGCTGATGACCTTTGCAGCAGCTTTTATGGCTTCATCCTCATAATATTCAATCGTACCACCCTCAATTCGAGCAATATAAACCTCCATATGGAAGATGCTTAACATTGGTACCGCCAGTGCCCTTACGCTCACGGTAGCATTAATAACTGAATCGCCACGGATAATCTAGACACTTCCGAGCCGTTGATAATACTGGTTTTCATATTCTGTCGGTGACATCTGTTCGCTAGAACCATGCCGACGCTTACTGTTATAAAACATTTCGATGTAAT
>NZ_LNII01000115.1:0-26512 GCF_001463365.1 Enterobacter sp. 50793107
GTGTTAGGCCTGCCGCCAGCGTTCAATCTGAGCCATGATCAAACTCTTCAATTTAAAAGTTTGATGCTCAATGAATTAAACTTCGTAATGAATTACGTGTTCACTCGTTGAGACTTGGTATTCATTTTTCGTCTTGCGACGTTAAGAATCCATGTCACTTTGAGTGCCCACACAGATTGTCTGATAAATTGTTAAAGAGCAGTTGCGACGCGCTTCAGCGCTCTGTCGCGAGGTGGCGTATATTACGCTTTCCTCTTTCAGAGTCAACCCTGAATTTCAGGATTTTTTCTCTTCAACCGACCGGGTTGTTTGTGAAGTGATTCACATCCGCCGTGTCGATGGAGGCGCATTATAGGGATCCCATTTTTTAGCACAAGTATTTTTTAGATCTTTTTTTCTGACTGATGATTTTCCGCGCTTTTCGCTGAAATCCCGCCCGATCTGCTTAAATATTGACGTATTTTGCCTTGCCTCGATCCCAAAATATGATCAAAGTCTTCTGTATAAAGCTCATCTGTCGAGGTAGATATGTCTGCAGTACTACGTCCGTATAAAGATCTGATTCCACAAAAAGGCGATCGCGTGATGATCGATGCCAGCAGTGTGGTCATTGGCGATGTCCGAATGGCCGATGATGTCAGCATCTGGCCGCTCGTTGCGATCAGGGGAGACGTTAACTATGTGGCAATTGGCGCACGCACTAATATTCAGGATGGCAGCGTGCTGCATGTCACCCACAAATCCTCATATAACCCGGACGGCAATCCACTTGTTATAGGAGAAGATGTTACCGTCGGCCATAAAGTCATGCTTCACGGCTGCACTATCGGAAACCGGGTGCTGGTTGGCATGGGATCGATCCTGCTGGATGGTGTCATCGTAGAAGATGATGTGATGATTGGTGCCGGGAGTCTTGTCCCTCAACATAAACGGCTCGAAAGCGGCTATCTCTATTTAGGCAGCCCGGTAAAGCAGATCCGCCCCTTAACAGAAGCGGAAAGAGAAGGTCTGAAATATTCAGCGAATAATTACGTGAAATGGAAAGATGAGTATCTGGATCAGGACAGCCAGACCCAGCCCTGATCGTCTTCCTGCTGATCGCGGATCAACTCGCTGGCTTCTTCTTCAAGATCCCAGCGATTTTCGCAGAACACCTCTAATGGATTTGAGCCACCAAAGCGGCGCTTGAGCGTTTCACCGCTAATGGCACATGTCAGTTGCATCCCATGCACGAGCACCGGGAAACAGACTGCTTGCTTACTCTCATCCCACTGTTCTCTGTCGGGAAAGTGAATCGCCTGGTTCACGCCGTAAGTTCCTGTTTCAGCTTTTCAATGACAGGTTCGACAGCAGGTAATACACCGTGCCAGAGCAAAACTGCATGCGCAGCCTGCCCCACCAGCATGCCCAGGCCATCAGCCAGCTGTTTCGCGCCGTGTTGTTCACACCAGCGGAGGAAGGGAGTTTTCCCTTTCTGATAAAACATGTCGTAGCAATAGAGGTGGCTGTTTACCAAAGAGGACGGGATCGCCGGTACTTCCCCGCCAATGCCGCTGGAGGTGGCATTAATGATAAGATCAAATTCATGGTGGATAAGATCATCAAGAGCCACCGCGCTCACGCTGCCAGTATGTGCAAACAACGCCGCCAACGCTTCCGCCCGGGAAAAGGTGCGATTGGTTATGGTCACTGCACAATCCAGTGAAAGGAGCGGTAACAGTACGCCTCGCGATGCCCCACCAGCACCAATCAACAGAACCCGGAACCCGGGTTTGATAAATGAGAGTCTTTCCAGATCGCTAAGTAAGCCGATTCCGTCAGTGTTGTCACCCAGAAGGCGTCCATCCTCCAGCCGTTTAAGCGTATTCACGGCACCCGCAAGAGACGCGCGCTCAGTTAATTCATCCGCACGTTCAAAGGCTTCTTCTTTAAAAGGCACCGTCACATTGGCACCTTTACCACCCGCGTCAAAAAAAGCATTCAGGGTGGTAACAAAGGCATCAACAGGTGCCAGCACCCGGCCATAGGGATGATCAATCTGCAGTTGTTCAGCAAACTGCTGATGGATCAGCGGCGACTTGCTGTGTGCGATCGGATTACCAAAAACGGCATAGGTTTCCATCATATTACCCCTGGCGAAAACGTTCGCCGGTCAAGGCGTCGCGGATTTCCGACGGATTAAGACGACCTCCGGTTTCACCGACGGCTACCGGGAAGTCATTCCCGAACTGCGCCAGCACCTCTTCGGTGCTCCGGCAAGGAGGCTGCCCGGTAAGGTTGGCACTGGTTGAGACCAGCGGTTTACCAAACGCCAGACATAGCTCTACCACCAGCGGATGATCGGTGACACGGACAGCGAGGGAATCGAAACGCCCTGTTAACCAGCGTGGCGTAGTTGGCTGCGCCGGGAAAACAAAGGTCACCGGCCCTGGCCACGCAGAGAAAACGGTATCCCGTTGCGCCGGCGTGAGCATGGAATCATCAATATAAGGTTTAAGCTGCTCATAATTAGCAGCGATCAAAATCAATCCTTTTTCGACAGGTCTCTGTTTTAGCGTAAGTAAGCGATTCACAGCTGTCTCGCTGTCAGGATCGCAACCGACCCCAAAGACAGCTTCTGTTGGATAGGCGATGACTTCTTCATTTTTCAGGACCTCCACTGCGTGCGCAATGGATCCTGTTGGCAGGTTATTATTCACTGATTTCATCCGCCGAAACCGGCTTTCCACATTGTTTACTGGCGCAAAAGCGTTTCATACCTTGCGCCGTTTTCTTCTCTATAAGTAACGGATAATCGCAATGAGGGCAGGTACCCGCTACCGGTTTGAAATTGATAACGAACTGGCATTCAGGATAACGATCGCAGGAATGGAAGGTTTTACCAAAACGAGAACGACGCTGTACCAGTTGTCCGCGCTGGCACTGGGGGCAGGCGATTGCCGTTTCATCTGGCTTATCAATTTGTTCCGTATGTTCACATTCAGGATAGCGACTGCAACCAATGAACATACCAAAACGGCCCTGCCGTAACGCCAGTTCGCCTCCACACTTCGGGCAAAGCTGCCCCTCCAGAATTTTAACGATATGTCCGTCCGCCTGGCTTTTCAGGGGACGAACATAATCACATTCCGGATAGTGTGAACAACCGAGAAACGGACCGTGTTTCCCGGACCGAATGACAAGTTCAGCCCCGCACTGTGGGCAGGGCTCGTTTTTATGCACCGTGAACAGTGCTGATTTGGCCATAACAACTCTTGGTGCTGCACATTGAATTAGTGCAGCATACCTTCATTCACTTCAAAGAGTAATTCTTCCATTTGCTGATAGGCATTTTCACAGCCTGGAATATTAAACAGAACCATCAGGATCACCCACTTGAGGTCATCCAGTTCGAACTCTGCCGTATCCAGCGCCATAACGCGCTCTATCACCATTTCTCTTGTTTCGAGGTTTAGCACCTGAATCTGCTCAAGGAATAAGATGAATCCCCGGCAGCTGGCGTCCAGCCTTTCACACTCTTCAGCGGTATAAATGCGCACAGACAATGGGTCAGAAGCAAGCTGCATCGGTTCGGCAAGGCCTTCCTGATAATCAGCCAGTTTTTCCAGCCACATCAACGCATTATAAATATCTTCCCGTTCAAACCCCGCATCGGTAAGATCCTGTGTCAATTTGTCCTGATCCACTCGCATTTCTGCTTCGTTATGGATGTAAGTCTCAAACAAATACATCAGTACGTCGAACATGGCTTGCCCTCCTCAATCGGACATAGCCGCCGGGTACAGCTGCGATCCACCCTGCTAACTCCAGTTCGAGTAGCTGTGCTACCGTTACTGGCACAGGTTGGCCGGCACGTTCAGCGACAACGTCAACAGGTGTTACCTCATCTCCTACGTTAGCCAGGAGGCTGGGAAATGGCAATGCCACCTTCTCCTGATCTGATGAAAAATGTCGCTTTTCGGGTTCATCTGTTAACCAGTGCAAGCCATATTGCAAATTTTCAAGGATGTCCTCGACGCTCGTCACAGGCGTTGCTCCCTGCTTGATGAGCCAGTGGGGGCCCTCACACCCCGGGTTACCTATCGGGCCAGGTAAGGCAAAGACTTCTCGCCCCTGTTCTAGGGCATACCGTGCCGTAACGAGTGAGCCGCTTCTTAAAGCGGCCTCCACCACCAGCACGCCCAGACTCAGACCGCTGATAATTCGGTTACGACGTGGAAAATTTGCCGGCCAGGGCGGCGCTGACAGCGGGAACTCCGACACAATCGCCCCCTCTGATTCGATAAGCCGTGCAGCCAGAGCCTGATGCCGACGGGGATAAATGCTAAACAGCCCGTTTCCAAGCACCGCGACACTTCGCCCTTTTACAGACAGCGCGGCGTGATGAGCGACGCCGTCAATACCGCAGGCCAGCCCACTGGTGATCGTGAAACCACTTTGTGAAAGTTGTTCGCACAGGATTTTCCCCCATCGCTCACCGTACCAGGATGGCGCGCGGCTACCCACAACCGCCAGTTGAACGGTAATAAGGGCTTCAGGATTGCCTTTAATAAACAATGCGCCGGGGTAGTCAGGGATCGTGCGAAGTAAAGGGGGATAACGAGGATCATCCGCCGTCAGCAGATGATTCTCCGGCTGTTCTAGCCACGCCAGATTTCGTTGCAGTTCATTTTCATCAAGCGCAAAGAACTGTTGAGCCTGTTTTATTGACAGCCCGGCATCTCTGACAACGGCATCATCAATCCTTGTCTGCATAAGTAGTCGCGCTGCCGCTGCGAGCATCTGATCACCACACAGAGAGCCTGTGTGGATTAGCCGTAACCATATCTCCGTGGACGTCATCCTATTCCCTGCCATAAGCAGCCTCTGCAATCATTGCGATTGGTCACGGATGCTGTCAATCGATGGGGGATTTGTCTAGAATAGAGATAGTATTCTTATCAACTCCTGAACACGACTCTGGAAATTTATGGCAGTTTTGCAAGTGTTACATATTCCGGACGAGCGCCTTCGCATCGTCGCTGAACCGGTCAAAGAAGTGAATGCAGAAATTCAGCGTATCGTTGATGATATGTTCGATACCATGTACGCCGAAGAAGGCATTGGCCTTGCGGCAACTCAGGTGGACATTCACAAGCGTATTATCGTGATCGACGTTTCTGAGAATCGCGATGGCCGTCTGGTGCTGATCAACCCTGAGCTGTTGGAAAAGAGCGGTGAAACAGGTATTGAGGAAGGTTGTCTGTCCATTCCTGAACAGCGTGCTTTAGTTCCACGTGCCGAAAAAGTGAAAATTCGCGCCCTGGATCGTGAAGGCAACCCGTTCGAACTGGAAGCAGACGATCTGCTGGCGATTTGTATTCAGCATGAGATGGATCACCTGGTCGGTAAACTGTTTATCGATTACCTCTCACCACTGAAGCAGCAGCGTATTCGTCAGAAAGTAGAAAAACTGGATCGTTTGCGCTCCCGCGCATAACATCCCCCCGGATACAAGGATCATCGTGTCTAAAACACTACGTATTATCTTCGCGGGTACCCCTGATTTTGCAGCGCGTCATCTTGACGCGCTGTTATCTTCTGGCCACCAGGTTGTTGGCGTGTTTACCCAACCGGATCGCCCGGCAGGCCGTGGTAAAAAGCTCATGCCCAGCCCGGTGAAAGTGCTGGCAGAAGAACATGGGTTACCCGTTTACCAGCCCGCATCCTTACGACCTCAGGAAAATCAGCAACTTGTTGCCGATCTCAATGCTGATGTCATGGTGGTGGTGGCTTACGGCTTAATTCTGCCAAAAGCCGTGCTTGATATGCCTCGTTTGGGGTGTGTCAACGTACATGGTTCGTTGCTTCCACGCTGGCGTGGCGCGGCACCGATCCAACGCTCGTTGTGGGCGGGTGATGCTGAAACTGGCGTCACCATCATGAAGATGGATGTAGGTTTAGACACCGGCGACATGCTGTATAAACTGGCCTGTCCAATTACCGCCGACGACACCAGTGCCACGCTGTATGACAAACTGGCGGACCTGGGTCCACAAGGACTCATCAAAACCTTGCAGCAGCTTGCTGATAATACGGCTACCCCTGAAGTTCAGGATGAGACTCTGGTGACCTACGCCGAAAAACTCAGCAAAGAAGAGGCGCGGGTCGACTGGTCCCTCTCCGCCGCACAGCTTGAGCGTTGCATTCGCGCCTTTAATCCGTGGCCAATGAGCTGGATGGTGATCGATGAGCAACCTGTTAAAGTCTGGAAAGCATCCGTCATTGAAGGCAATACGTCTGCTGAGCCGGGTACAATTATCGAAGCCAGCAAAAATGGTATCCAGGTGGCAACCTCGGAAGGGATCCTGAATCTGGAATCACTGCAGCCCGCGGGTAAAAAGGCAATGAGTGCTCAGGATCTGTTAAATTCCCGTCGCGAATGGTTTATCCCTGGCTCTCGCCTTGCCTGAGCAAATTTATTCTTAAGGCCCGGTGTTTCCGGGCATTTTTATTTTTACGGTTATGAAAAAACAAAATTTACGCAGTCTGGCGGCACAGGCCGTTGAGCAGGTTGTCGAGCAGGGTCAATCACTGAGTAATGTCCTACCTCCACTGCAGCAAAAAGTGTCCGACAAAGACAAAGCTCTGCTTCAGGAGCTCTGTTTTGGCGTCCTGCGCACCCTTTCTCAGCTTGAATGGCTGATTAATAAGCTGATGTCGCGCCCAATGACCGGTAAGCAGCGTACCGTCCATTATTTGATTATGGTTGGCTTCTATCAGCTTCTTCATACCCGCATCCCACCTCATGCTGCGTTGGCTGAGACGGTAGAAGGTGCTGTCGCGATTAAACGTCCCCAGCTCAAAGGGCTGATCAACGGCGTACTGCGTCAGTTCCAGCGTCAACAGGAAGAACTTCTGGCAGAATTTGCAAAAAGTGAAACCCGTTTCCTTCATCCTGACTGGCTTCTGAATCGCCTCAAAAAAGCGTATCCGCAGCGGTGGCAGGATATTGCTGACGCAAATAATCAACGTCCGCCGATGTGGTTACGCGTTAACCGTAATCATCATACCCGCGATGCATGGCTGGCCTTGCTGGAAGAAGCCGGAATGAGTGGATTCGCGCATGATGCTTATCCTGATGCCGTGCGTTTAGCCTCCCCTGTGCCGGTGCATGCCTTACCCGGATTCGATGAAGGCTGGGTAACCGTTCAGGATGCCTCTGCTCAGGGCTGTATGACATGGCTCGAACCCAAAAATGGCGAACAGATCCTCGACCTGTGTGCCGCGCCTGGGGGCAAAACAACGCATATTCTGGAAGTCGCACCGCAGGCCAGCGTAATGGCTGTGGATGTTGATGAGCAGCGACTTTCGCGTGTCTACGACAACCTTAAGCGTTTAGGTATGAAGGCGCAGGTCAAGCAAGGCGACGGACGTAAGCCCGCAGAATGGTGCGGCGAGACTCAATTCGACCGCATTTTGCTGGATGCTCCTTGCTCGGCAACCGGCGTTATTCGTCGTCACCCGGACATTAAGTGGCTGCGTCGCGACCGTGATATTAAGGAACTTGCGCAGCTGCAATCCGAGATCCTTGACGCTATCTGGCCACACCTGAAGCCTGGCGGAACGCTGGTCTATGCCACCTGTTCCATTCTTCCGGAAGAGAATAGCCAGCAAATTTCAGCCTTCCTTAAACGCACTCCTGGCGCTACGCTGCGCGATACGGGAACACCGGAGCACCCGGGCCAGCAGAACCTGCCCGGCGCTGAAGAGGGTGATGGCTTCTTTTACGCTAAGCTAATCAAAGAGTGATGTTGAGAACAGGTCACGAGATATGAAGATTATCATTCTGGGCGCAGGACAGGTCGGCGGGACGCTGGCGGAAAACCTTGTAGGTGAAAACAACGACATTACGATCGTCGATACCAACGGCGATCGACTGCGCGTTCTGCAGGATAAATTTGACCTTCGCGTTGTGCAGGGGCACGGTTCGCATCCACGTGTCCTCCGTGAAGCCGGTGCTGACGATGCCGATATGTTAGTGGCCGTGACCAGCTCGGATGAGACCAATATGGTCGCTTGTCAGGTGGCCTATTCGCTTTTCAACACGCCTAACCGAATCGCCCGTATCCGCTCCCCGGATTATGTCCGCGATGCGGAAAAACTCTTTAACTCAGAAGCGGTACCAATCGACCACCTTATCGCACCAGAACAACTGGTTATCGATAATATTTATCGCCTGATCGAATATCCCGGCGCACTGCAGGTCGTGAACTTTGCAGAAGGGAAAGTGAGTCTGGCCGTTGTTAAGGCCTATTATGGCGGTCCGTTGATCGGAAACGCGCTGTCTACGATGCGCGAACATATGCCGCATATCGATACCCGCGTCGCAGCCATTTTCCGTCACGACAGACCGATTCGACCTCAGGGCTCGACCATTGTCGAAGCAGGAGATGAAGTCTTCTTCATTGCTGCCTCTCAACATATTCGTGCCGTAATGAGTGAACTTCAGCGCCTCGAAAAGCCCTATAAACGCATCATGCTGGTCGGCGGGGGTAATATCGGCGCAGGTCTCGCTCGCCGTCTGGAAAAAGACTATAGCGTGAAGTTGATCGAGCGCGATCAACAGCGCGCCTCTGAACTTGCTGAAAAACTACAAAACACGATCGTGTTTTATGGCGATGCATCAGATCAGGAATTACTGGCAGAAGAGCATATCGATCAAGTTGATCTGTTTATTGCCGTCACCAACGACGATGAAGCAAATATTATGTCCGCCATGCTCGCCAAGCGCATGGGAGCAAAAAAGGTCATGGTACTTATTCAGCGTCGTGCCTATGTTGACCTGGTGCAGGGGAGCGTAATTGATATTGCGATTTCACCGCAGCAGGCAACGATTTCCGCGCTGTTGAGCCACGTTCGTAAAGCAGATATTGTTGGTGTGTCCTCACTGCGTCGCGGCGTCGCTGAAGCCATTGAAGCTGTCGCTCACGGTGATGAAACCACATCGCGCGTGGTGGGACGCGCCATCGATGAAATTAAGCTGCCACCCGGCACAATTATCGGCGCCGTAGTACGCGGAAATGATGTCATGATTGCCAATGATAATTTGCGCATTGAACAAGGCGATCACGTTATTATGTTCCTGACCGATAAAAAATTTATTACCGACGTCGAACGTTTATTCCAGCCAAGCCCATTCTTCCTGTAATGATTCAGGTGCTCGCGATAGAGCACCTGAGCATTATCCTTCTGATTCCTGTGCCTTTTATTTTCATAACGTTTATTTATCCCCAATGGCAATTAGCTAATCATTTGTTAAACTTATAGTCGTCAGCTGGCACAAGGAGAACATAATGAGTTTTGTTAAAGAATTTCGCGAATTTGCGATGCGCGGAAATGTGGTGGATTTGGCAGTGGGTGTCATTATTGGTGCAGCGTTCGGCAAGATCGTTTCATCTTTAGTGGCTGATATCATCATGCCACCTTTAGGGCTATTAATTGGGGGCATTGATTTCAAACAATTCGCCTTCACGCTTCGGGAAGCACAGGGGGATATCCCGGCAGTGGTGATGCACTATGGCGTGTTTATTCAGAACGTATTTGATTTCGTGATCGTCGCGTTTGCCATTTTTATGGCCATCAAGCTTATCAACAAGCTCAACCGTAAAAAAGAAGAGCCTGCTGCGGCGCCCGCGCCTACGAAAGAAGAAGTATTACTGACTGAAATTCGCGATCTGTTAAAAGAGCAGAATAACCGCGTTTAACAGCTAAAAGCAGGAAGGCCAGTGGTAAATAAGCGATTCGCTTGCTTGCCACTGGCCTCCCAGTTACCCCGTTTTGCATGTTTGTTTTTACGCAGATAACTTCCCTTCCCTTTTTTGTTCTTTTCAACTCGCTGTCGAAAAAGCGGGTCGTGAAGCAAAGCCTCAATGGCATTATCTTTAATTTGTCCCTTCGTATGTTGATAGTGACTCATAATTTCTCCTGAGCATGATTAATGTCGAGGGGAGTCTAGACCCGGACTGATAAAAAATCAACAACCCCGGGTTTCTCCACTTGCCCCTTGTTCAAGGGCCTCCAGAATAGAACAATAGACACTGCTGTGAGCCGTACCACAGCACGCATCATTCAACCTTTGCAGAGAGCGCTGCATGGTTTGCAGTTCCTGAATACGCGCTTCAACTTCATCCAGCCTGGCCTGGACAATGCTTTTCGATTCCTGGCAGGTGTGATGTGCAGGATCGATACGGATCGACAATAACTCACGGATCGAATCCAGCGTGAATCCCAGTTGGCGTGCATAACGAATAAACCGCAGCCGTTGCAGATCGTTGTCGGTATAGAGCCGGAACCCACCTTCGGTTCGCACCTCGTGATCAATCATCTGCTGTTTTTCATAGTAACGGATGGTATCCGGCGTCACGTTAGCAAGCTTTGCAAGTTCACCGATACGATACATGGCTACTCCTCGTTTATTTTCTGCAGCAGTCTTTCACTATACTCGCCATGCAGAAAGTCAGTCGCAATTCCTGCCTGTTGTAGCTTGAGTTCAACCAGAGCTAAGCGCCGGCTTAGTTCTCCATGCCGGGGATCGTCTTTCCGTATCCCTTTTAGCAGATCAGCTAGCTCAATAGCCTCTTTGCGCTGTTCAAGCTCGGGAGGAAGACACCCCGCATTTTTCAGTAAGCGATATCCAGCCCGTAGTTCAGGGGGTATGTGCGAATCATCTTCCAGTACTAGCGGTTCACCGCTACCGGACAGGTTATCGAATTCGCCTTTAGTTTGGGCATCGCGAATATGGCGTTCTGCCCACTGGTCGATCAACCACATCATAAACTCCAGGGGATGAACAAAATTAATACAGATATTGTAGAGAAGTGGGGATAGTGCGGATATAAAAAAACCCGCCGGAGCGGGTTTTTTTACGTTACTGCAGATTACTCTGCAGCAGCTTCTGCTTTCGACTCAGAACGATCAACCAGCTCGATGTAAGCCATCGGAGCGTTGTCGCCTGCGCGGAAGCCACACTTCAGAATGCGAGTGTAACCACCGGCACGGCTCGCGAAACGCGGGCCCAGCTCGTTAAACAGTTTTGCCACGATCTCGTTATCACGAGTACGGGCGAATGCCAGACGACGATTAGCAACGCTGTCAGTCTTGGCAAGAGTAATCAGCGGCTCAACTACACGACGCAGCTCTTTCGCTTTAGGCAGGGTCGTCTTGATGATTTCATGACGAACCAGTGAACCTGCCATGTTGCGGAACATAGCCTGGCGATGGCTGCTGTTGCGGTTCAGTTGACGACCACTCTTACGATGGCGCATGACCTTATCCTTCTCAGTAAAACCTTAACCTGTGATCCGGTTACTCGTCAGCAATGCTTGCTGGTGGCCAGTTTTCCAGGCGCATGCCCAGAGACAGACCACGTGAAGCCAGCACGTCTTTAATCTCAGTAAGAGATTTTTTACCCAGGTTCGGCGTTTTCAGCAACTCAACCTCGGTACGCTGTACCAGATCACCGATATAGTGGATAGCTTCTGCCTTGAGGCAGTTAGCAGAGCGGACAGTCAATTCGAGATCGTCAACAGGGCGCAGCAGGATCGGATCGAATTCTGGTTTCTCTTCTTTCACTTCCGGCTGACGTACATCACGTAAGTCAACGAAAGCTTCCAGTTGTTCTGCCAGGATGGTTGCCGCACGACGAATCGCCTCTTCAGGATCGATTGTGCCATTGGTTTCCATTTCGATGACCAGCTTGTCCAGGTCGGTACGCTGTTCTACACGCGCTGCTTCAACATTGTAGGCAATACGCTCTACAGGGCTGTAGCATGCGTCGACCAGCAGACGGCCGATTGGGCGCTCATCTTCTTCCGAATGAATTCGGGCAGAAGCCGGCACATAACCACGACCGCGCTGAACTTTGATACGCATGCTAATAGCTGCGTTCTCATCGGTCAGGTGGCAGATCACGTGCTGCGGCTTGACGATTTCAACATCACCGTCGTGGGTGATGTCGGCTGCAGTCACAGGGCCAATGCCAGATTTATTCAGAGTAAGAATAACTTCATCTTTACCCTGAACTCTCACCGCCAGCCCTTTCAGGTTGAGCAGGATTTCAAGGATATCTTCCTGAACGCCTTCTTTGGTGCTGTACTCATGAAGTACACCATCAATCTCAACCTCGGTCACCGCGCAACCCGGCATCGATGAGAGCAGAATACGGCGCAGTGCGTTACCCAGAGTATGGCCAAAGCCACGCTCTAAAGGCTCAAGGGTCACCTTGGCGTGCGTCGAACTCACTTGCTCGATATCTACCAGGCGCGGTTTTAGAAACTCTGTCACAGAACCCTGCATTGTGTCCTCTCTTTGGTACTAAGCTTTACTTGGAGTAAAGCTCGACGATCAGGTGTTCGTTAATGTCCGCAGACAGATCAGAACGTTCTGGCTGACGCTTGAACGTACCTTCCATCTTGCCAGCATCAACTTCCAGCCAGGTTGGCTTTTCACGCTGCTCAGCCAGCTCCAGAGCGGCTTTCACGCGAGATTGCTTTTTCGCTTTCTCACGAATGCTAACAACGTCATTCGCTTTAACCTGATAAGAAGCGATGTTAACAACACGACCGTTTACCATGATTGCTTTGTGGCTAACCAGCTGGCGTGATTCAGCACGAGTAGCGCCGAAGCCCATACGGTATACAACGTTGTCCAGACGACCTTCCAGCAGAGCCAGCAGGTTTTCACCTGTGTTGCCTTTCAGACGTGCTGCTTCTTTATAGTAGTTACGGAACTGACGCTCCAGCACACCGTAGATACGGCGAACTTTTTGCTTTTCACGCAACTGCACACCATAGTCAGACAGACGCGGTTTACGCGCACCGTGCTGGCCAGGAGCTTGTTCAATTTTACACTTGGTATCGATCGCGCGAACGCCAGACTTAAGGAATAAGTCGGTGCCCTCACGACGGCTCAGCTTGAGCTTAGGACCCAAATATCTTGCCATTTTCTATCTCCAACTAACCTAAAAAACGAGCGTTATACGCGACGTTTTTTCGGCGGACGACAACCGTTATGAGGGATCGGAGTCACATCAGTAATATTAGTGATGCGGAAACCAGCGGCGTTCAGAGCGCGAACAGTAGATTCACGACCCGGACCCGGACCTTTAACCATAACTTCCAGATTCTTGATGCCGTATTCTTTTACGGCTTCTGCGCAACGCTCTGCTGCAACCTGAGCTGCAAACGGAGTGGATTTGCGAGAACCACGGAAACCGGAACCACCGGCTGTTGCCCAACCCAATGCGTTACCCTGACGATCAGTAATAGTAACGATGGTGTTGTTGAAAGAAGCATGGATATGAGCCACGCCGTCAGAGACTTGTTTTCTTACACGTTTACGTGCACGAATTGGTGCCTTTGCCATTATTCAATCACCCCGATTATTTCTTGATCGGTTTGCGCGGACCCTTACGGGTACGTGCGTTGGTCTTAGTACGCTGACCGCGCACTGGCAGACCACGACGATGACGCAAACCGCGATAGCAACCAAGATCCATCAGGCGCTTGATGCTCATGCTGATTTCACGGCGCAGATCACCTTCAACGACAAATTTGGCAACTTCGTCACGCAGCGTGTCGATTTGTCCTTCAGACAGCTCACTGATCTTAACATCTTCAGCGATACCCGCTGCAGCCAGGATGGCTTTAGAACGGGTCTTGCCGATGCCGTAGATCGAAGTTAATGCGATCACAGCATGTTTCTGATCAGGAATGTTAATGCCTGCTATACGGGCCACTATGCACTCCTACTATTTAATATGTACGCACCATGCTGAAAAGCCCGTTTTCAGGATACTCAAATGGAAACGTACAGACATACAAAAGATTGGCTGGCTAATCTAGCCAGCTCAACCCAACTTTGCAAGAAAAATATGCGAAATAATCAGCCTTGGCGCTGTTTATGCTTCGGCTCGGCACTGCAAATCACACGGATGACACCATCACGCTTAACGATTTTGCAGTTACGGCATAATTTCTTGACGGAAGCACGAACTTTCATTTTTACTCTCCGTAACTTCTCAGGCGACCAATTAGCGGCCGTAGCCTTTCAGGTTCGCCTTCTTCAATGCAGACTCATACTGACTGGACATCATCAGAGTTTGCACTTGAGCCATAAAGTCCATAATCACGACAACAACGATAAGCAGTGAGGTCCCACCGAAGTAGAACGGTACTTTCATTGCATCACGCATGAACTCCGGGATCAGGCAGATAAAAGTAATATAAAGCGCACCAACCAAAGTCAGGCGAGTCATTACTTTATCGATATACTTCGCCGTTTGCTCTCCCGGACGAATTCCTGGTACAAATGCACCGGACTTCTTCAGGTTATCTGCTGTTTCACGCGGGTTGAAGACCAACGCCGTGTAGAAGAAACAGAAGAAGATGATCGCAGACGCATAGAGTAACACATAAAGTGGTTGCCCAGGCTGCAAATACAGCGAAATTGTTGTCAGCCAGTTCCAACCAGTACCGCCCCCGAACCATGACGCGATGGTTGCCGGGAACAGAATAATACTGGAAGCGAAGATCGCCGGGATTACCCCTGCCATATTCACTTTCAGCGGCAAATGTGTGCTCTGTGCAGCATAGACACGACGACCCTGCTGACGTTTCGCGTAGTTCACCACAATACGGCGTTGACCACGTTCAACGAAGACAACAAAGAACGTCACTGCAAATACTAATACTGCAACCAACAGCAACAGGAGGAAGTGCAGGTCGCCTTGACGCGCTTGCTCGATAGTATGGGCGATGGCTGGCGGGAGACCCGCAACAATACCGGCGAAGATAATGATTGAGATACCGTTACCGATACCACGTTCAGTAATCTGTTCGCCGAGCCACATCAGGAACATTGTCCCTGTGACCAGACTAACAACAGCGGTGAAATAGAATGCAAAGCCTGGGTTTAAGACCAGGCCCTGCATACCAGGCATATTCGGAAGACCGGTAGCAATACCGATCGACTGGAATATTGCCAGCACCAGAGTACCGTAGCGGGTGTACTGACTAATCTTACGACGTCCGGACTCCCCTTCTTTCTTCAGTTCTGCCAGGGCCGGATGAACGACCGTAAGCAGCTGGATAATAATGGATGCCGAAATATACGGCATAATACCCAGCGCGAAGATAGAAGCACGGCTGAGAGCACCACCAGAGAACATGTTGAACATTTCAATGATGGTGCCTCGCTGTTGCTCAAGCAGTTTGGCAAGTACAGCGGCATCGATACCAGGGATCGGAATAAAAGAGCCAATACGGAACACAATCAGCGCGCCGATTACAAACAGCAGTCTGCGTTTCAGCTCACCAAATCCACCTTTGGCACTTTGAAAATCTAATCCCGGTTGCTTAGCCATCTGCTACTTATTCCTCAATTTTACCGCCAGCAGCTTCGATAGCAGCACGAGCACCTTTAGTAACACGCAGGCCACGAACAGTTACCGGAGTAGAAACTTCACCAGCCAGGATCACTTTCGCGAACTCGATCTGGATACCGATAATGTTAGCTGCTTTCAGCGTGTTCAGGTCTACAACGCCGCCTTCAACTTTCGCCAGGTCAGACAGACGGACTTCCGCTGTGATCGCTGCTTTGCGAGAAGTGAAGCCGAACTTCGGCAGACGACGGTACAGTGGCATCTGGCCACCCTCGAAACCGCGACGTACGCCACCGCCAGAACGAGAGTTCTGACCTTTGTGACCACGACCACCGGTTTTGCCGAGGCCAGAACCGATACCACGACCCAGGCGTTTACCCGCCTTTTTAGAGCCTTCGGCCGGAGACAGAGTATTTAAACGCATCTCTTACTCCTCAACTTTAACCATGAAGTAAACCGCGTTGACCATACCGCGAACAGCAGGAGTATCCTCGCGCTCAACGGTATGACCAATACGACGCAGACCCAGGCCAAGCAGCGTTGCCTTGTGTTTCGGCAGACGACCGATTGCACTGCGGGTTTGAGTGATTTTAATAGTCTTTGCCATGGTCAATTACCCCAGAATTTCTTCAACGGATTTACCACGCTTGGCAGCGACCATTTCTGGAGAATTCATATTTTCCAGGCCATCAATAGTTGCACGAACCACGTTGATCGGGTTGGTGGAACCGTATGCTTTAGCCAGAACGTTATGAACCCCAGCAACTTCCAGAACGGCGCGCATTGCACCACCGGCGATGATACCGGTACCTTCTGAAGCTGGCTGCATGAATACACGAGAACCCGTGTGAACACCTTTAACTGGGTGCTGCAGGGTGCCGTTGTTCAGCGCGACGTTAATCATATTGCGACGGGCTTTTTCCATCGCTTTCTGGATCGCTGCTGGAACTTCACGCGCTTTACCGTAACCAAAACCAACGCGACCGTTACCATCGCCAACTACAGTCAGAGCTGTGAAGGAGAAAATACGACCACCTTTAACGGTTTTAGATACGCGGTTTACCGCGATCAGCTTTTCCTGCAGTTCGCCAGCTTGTTTTTCGATGTGAGCCATCTTACACCTCTACCTTAGAACTGAAGGCCAGCTTCACGGGCAGCATCTGCCAGTGCCTGGACACGACCATGATATTGGAACCCGGAACGGTCAAAGGATACATTGCTGATGCCTTTTTCCAGAGCGCGTTCAGCAACAGCTTTACCAACAGCTGCAGCAGCGTCTTTGTTACCGGTGTACTTCAATTGTTCTGCGATAGCTTTTTCTACAGTAGAAGCAGCTACCAGAACTTCAGAACCGTTCGGTGCAATTACCTGTGCGTAAATGTGACGCGGGGTACGATGTACCACCAGGCGAGTTGCACCCAGCTCTTTGAGCTTGCGGCGTGCGCGGGTCGCACGACGGATACGAGCAGATTTCTTATCCATAGTGTTACCTTACTTCTTCTTAGCCTCTTTGGTACGCACGACTTCGTCGGCGTAACGAACACCCTTGCCTTTATAAGGCTCAGGACGACGGTAGGCGCGCAGATCTGCTGCAACCTGGCCAATCAGCTGTTTATCAGCGCCTTTCAGCACGATCTCAGTCTGAGTTGGACATTCTGCAGTGATACCGGCCGGCAGCGGATGCTCAACAGGGTGAGAGAAGCCCAGAGACAGGCCTACTGCATTCCCTTTGATCGCTGCACGATAACCTACACCAACCAGCTGCAGCTTCTTAGTGAAGCCTTCGGTAACACCGATAACCATTGAGTTCAGCAGGGCACGCGCGGTACCAGCCTGAGCCCAGCCGTCTGCGTAACCATCACGCGGACCGAAGGTCAGAGCATTATCTGCATGTTTAACTTCAACAGCATCGTTGAGAGTACGAGTCAGCTCGCCGTTTTTACCTTTGATCGTAATAACCTGACCGTTGATTTTTACATCAACGCCGGCAGGAACAACGACCGGTGCTTTAGCAACACGAGACATTTTTTCCTCCGATTAGGCTACGTAGCAGATAATTTCGCCGCCAAGACCAGCCTGGCGCGCTGCACGATCAGTCATAACACCTTTAGAGGTAGAAACAACTGCGATACCCAGACCGGCCATAACTTTTGGCAGCTCATCTTTTTTCTTATAGATGCGCAGACCTGGGCGGCTGACACGCTGAATGCTTTCTACAACAGCTTTACCCTGGAAGTACTTAAGAGTCACTTCCAGTTCCGGCTTGGTGTCGCCTTCAACTTTAAAATCTTCAATAAAACCTTCGTCCTTCAGCACGTTGGCGATTGCCACTTTCAGCTTGGAGGAAGGCATGGTGACCGCAGCTTTATTCGCGGCCTGACCGTTACGGATACGGGTCAGCATATCCGCGATCGGATCTTGCATGCTCATCTGTCTTTACTCCCGTGATTCAATTGGTGACAATTACCAGCTAGCCTTTTTCAAGCCTGGCACTTCACCGCGCATGGCGGCTTCACGCAGCTTAATACGGCTCAACCCGAACTTGCCCACATAACCATGTGGACGACCTGTTTGACGGCAGCGGTTACGCTGACGAGACGGGCTGGAATCACGCGGCAGAGTTTGCAGCTTGAGAACTGCGTTCCAACGATCTTCGTCGGAAGCGTTCACATCAGAGATGATCGCTTTCAGTTCAGCGCGTTTAGCGAAGAATTTATCAGCTAAAGCTACGCGTTTTACTTCGCGTGCTTTCATTGATTGCTTAGCCATTCAGTAACCCTACCTTACTTGCGGAACGGGAAGTCAAAGGCAGCCAGCAGAGCACGGCCTTCTTCGTCAGATTTCGCAGTAGTGGTAATGGTAATATCCAAACCACGCACGCGGTCGACTTTATCGTAGTCGATTTCTGGGAAGATGATCTGCTCACGGACACCCATGCTGTAGTTACCACGACCGTCGAATGACTTAGCGGACAGGCCACGGAAGTCACGGATACGAGGTACAGCAATAGTGATCAGGCGCTCAAAGAACTCCCACATGCGTTCGCCACGCAGAGTTACTTTACAGCCGATCGGATAGCCCTGACGGATTTTGAAGCCTGCAACTGATTTGCGTGCTTTGGTGATCAGCGGTTTTTGACCGGAGATTGCTGTCAGGTCAGCTGCTGCGTTATCCAGCAGTTTCTTGTCAGCGATCGCTTCACCAACACCCATGTTCAGGGTGATCTTCTCGACCCGAGGGACTTGCATGACAGAATTGTAGTTAAACTCAGTCATGAGTTTCTTAACTACTTCGTCTTTGTAGTAATCATGCAGTTTCGCCATCGTACTACTCCAAATTACTTGATAGTTTCGCTGTTAGACTTGAAGAAACGGACTTTTTTGCCGTCTTCGAATCTAAAGCCTACACGGTCAGCCTTGCCGGTTGCCGCATTGAAGATTGCAACGTTAGAAACCTGAATAGCAGCTTCTTTTTCAACGATGCCGCCTGGTTGGTTCAGGGCCGGAACCGGCTTCTGATGTTTCTTAACCAGGTTGATACCTTCAACAATGACCTTGCCGGAAGACAGGACATTTTTTACTTTACCGCGTTTACCTTTATCTTTACCGGTTAACACGATAACTTCGTCATCACGACGGATTTTCGCTGCCATGATTCGCTCCTTAGAGTACTTCTGGTGCCAGAGAGATAATTTTCATGAACTTCTCAGTACGAAGTTCACGAGTTACCGGCCCAAAGATACGCGTGCCGATTGGCTGCTCGCTGTTATTGTTCAAAATAACGCATGCATTACCATCGAAGCGAATGACAGAACCGTCAGGGCGACGAACACCCTTCTTGGTGCGCACCACTACCGCTTTCAGCACATCACCTTTTTTGACCTTACCACGTGGAATTGCTTCTTTGATGGTGATCTTGATGATGTCGCCTACGCCTGCGTAGCGACGGTGCGAGCCACCCAGAACCTTGATACACATTACGCGACGTGCACCGGAGTTGTCGGCGACGTTCAGCATAGTCTGTTCTTGGATCATTTTAGTGCTCCGCTAATGTCAACTACTACCTGAGACTCTAAAATCAGAGCCGTTAAAAAGCCCCATATCGAGGGCGCGGCATTATAACACCGCTTCTGCAATATGGGTAGAA
This sequence comes from Enterobacter sp. 50793107, assembly GCF_001463365.1. Taxonomy (NCBI): domain Bacteria; kingdom Pseudomonadati; phylum Pseudomonadota; class Gammaproteobacteria; order Enterobacterales; family Enterobacteriaceae; genus Enterobacter; species Enterobacter sp. 50793107. The sequence continues at coordinate 19,568 of NZ_LNII01000115.1, forward strand.
AAAATAAACGGCTCATCGCTGAGCCGTTTATTCGTATCGAGAACGGGTACTGTATTACAGAACCGCTTTCTCTACAACGCGAACCAGCGTCCAGGACTTAGTCTTGGACAGTGGACGGCATTCACGGATTTCAACCTTGTCGCCGATACCACATTCGTTGTTCTCGTCATGTACGTGCAGTTTGGTCGTACGCTTGATGAATTTACCGTAGATCGGGTGTTTCACAATGCGTTCGATAGCAACAACGATGGATTTCTCCATTTTGTCGCTAACAACACGACCTTGCAGAGTACGGATTTTATCGGTCATTACGCACCCGCCTTCTCAGTCAGTAAAGTCTTAACGCGTGCAACATTGCGACGCACTTGCTTCAGCAGGTGGGTCTGTTGCAGCTGGCCACTTGCAGCCTGCATACGCAGGTTGAACTGCTCGCGCAGCAGGTTCAGCAGCTCAGCGTTCAGCTCTTCAACGCTCTTTTCACGCAGCTCTTTTGCTTTCATTACATCACCGTCTTAGTTACAAAGGTGGTTTTGATAGGCAGTTTCGCTGCTGCCAGGCCGAAGGCTTCACGGGCCAGCTCTTCCGGAACACCGTCCATTTCATACAGGACTTTGCCCGGTTGGATCAAGGCAACCCAGTACTCCACGTTACCTTTACCTTTACCCATACGAACTTCCAGCGGCTTCTCGGTGATCGGTTTGTCCGGGAATACACGGATCCAGATCTTACCTTGACGCTTAACTGCACGGGTCATTGCACGACGTGCTGCTTCGATCTGACGTGCAGTCAGACGACCACGGCCAACAGCTTTCAGACCGAAAGTGCCGAAGCTAACATCCGTACCCTGCGCCAGACCACGGTTGCGGCCTTTGTGCACTTTACGGAATTTTGTACGCTTTGGTTGTAACATCAGCGACGCTCCTTATTTACGGCCTTTACGCTGCTGCTTTTTAGGTTGAGCAGCCGGTTTTTCCGGTTGTTCAACAGCAGCCATACCACCCAGGATCTCACCTTTGAAGATCCATACCTTAACGCCGATTACACCGTAAGTGGTGTGCGCTTCAGAGGTGTTGTAGTCGATGTCAGCACGCAGAGTGTGCAGCGGTACGCGACCTTCACGGTACCATTCGGTACGTGCGATTTCCGCGCCGCCCAGACGGCCGCTAACTTCAACTTTGATACCTTTAGCGCCCAGACGCATTGCGTTCTGTACAGCACGCTTCATAGCACGACGGAACATAACACGACGTTCCAGCTGAGAAGTGATGCTGTCAGCAACCAATTTAGCGTCCAGTTCAGGCTTACGAACTTCAGCGATATTGATCTGTGCAGGAACGCCAGCGATATCCGCTACGACCTTGCGCAGTTTTTCTACGTCTTCGCCTTTCTTACCGATAACGATGCCAGGACGAGCAGTGTGAATAGTCGCACGGATGCTCTTAGCTGGACGCTCGATAACGATACGAGATACAGACGCTTTAGCCAGTTCCTTCGTCAGGTACTGACGTACTTTAAAATCGCTGTCCAGGTTGTCAGCGAATTCTTTGGTGTTCGCAAACCAGGTAGAGTTCCATGGTTTTACAATACCCAGGCGAATACCATTAGGATGTACTTTCTGACCCATTGCTAGTCTCCAGAGTCTCAGCGATCGGACACAACCACAGTAATGTGGCTGGTGCGCTTCAGGATGCGATCTGCACGACCTTTCGCACGCGGCATAATGCGCTTCATGCTTGGGCCTTCATCTACGAAAATTTTCGCGACTTTCAGATCGTCGATGTCAGCGCCATCGTTGTGTTCAGCGTTAGCAATGGCAGATTCCAGTACTTTCTTGACCAATACCGCAGCTTTCTTGTTGGTATAGGTCAGGATGTCCAGGGCCTGCGACACTTTCTTACCGCGAATCAGGTCAGCAACAAGGCGAACCTTCTGTGCAGAAGAACGAGCATGGCGATGTTGAGCTAAAGTTTCCATCTCTTCCTCCTACCTTATTTCTTCTTCGCTTTTTTATCAGCAGCGTGGCCGCGATAAGTACGAGTCGGTGCGAATTCACCCAGTTTGTGACCAACCATTTCGTCGGTAACAAAGACTGGAACGTGCTGACGACCATTATGGACAGCGATGGTCAAACCGATCATGTTAGGAAAGATCGTTGAACGACGGGACCAAGTGCGCAGGGGCTTCTTGTCTCCGCTTTCCACCGCTTTCTCTACCTTCTTCAGCAAGTGCAGGTCAATAAAAGGACCTTTCTTGAGAGAACGTGGCATGGCTTATCCTCTAAAATTATTTGCTACGGCGACGTACGATAAATTTATCAGTACGCTTGTTGCTGCGGGTCTTCTTACCTTTGGTCTGAACGCCCCACGGAGTTACCGGGTGCTTACCAAAGTTACGACCTTCACCACCACCATGTGGGTGATCTACTGGGTTCATCGCAGTACCGCGAACGGTAGGACGAACACCACGCCAGCGTGCAGCACCAGCTTTACCCAGAACGCGCAGCATATGCTCAGCATTGCCAACTTCGCCCAGAGTAGCGCGGCAGTCTGCTTCGACTTTACGCATTTCACCAGAACGCAGACGCAGGGTGACATAAGCACCGTCACGCGCAACGATCTGAACGTAAGTACCCGCGGAACGCGCCAGCTGACCGCCTTTACCTGGTTTCATTTCTACGTTATGAACGGTAGAACCAACCGGGATATTGCGCATCGGCAGGGTGTTGCCTGCTTTGATTGCAGCATCAACGCCAGACTGAATCTGGTCGCCAGCTTTCAGGCCTTTAGGGGCCAGGATGTAACGGCGTTCGCCATCTTTGTACAGAACCAGCGCGATGTTCGCGGAACGGTTCGGATCGTACTCAAGACGCTCAACAACTGCTGGGATACCGTCTTTGTTGCGTTTGAAGTCAACAATACGATAAGCCTGCTTGTGGCCACCACCGATGTGACGAGTGGTGATACGGCCATTGTTGTTACGACCACCGGATTTGCTGTTTTTTTCCAGCAACGGAGCAAAAGGTTTGCCCTTGTGCAGCTCAGGGTTAACCACTTTAACTACGTGGCGACGACCCGGAGATGTCGGTTTACATTTAACAACTGCCATTGTATTACTCCTCCGACTTACTCAGCGCCGCCAACGAAGTCCAGGTTCTGGCCTTCTTTCAGGGTGACGTAAGCTTTTTTCCAGTCGCTACGACGACCGATACGCTGTCCGTGACGTTTAACTTTCCCTTTAACTACCAGGGTGTTAACGACTTCGACTTCGACTTCAAACAGTTTCTGCACAGCAGCTTTGATCTCTGCTTTGGTCGCGTCTTTAGCAACTTTGAGAACGATGGTGTTTGTTTTTTCCATCGCAGTAGACGCTTTTTCAGAAACGTGCGGTGCGCGCAGCACCTTCAGCAGACGTTCTTCACGAATCATGCCAGCATCTCCTCAACTTGCTTAACAGCATCAGCAGTCATTACGACTTTGTCGAAGGCGATCAGGCTAACCGGGTCGATACCAGTCGCGTCGCGTACGTCAACCTTGTGCAGGTTGCGCGCGGCCAGGAACAGGTTCTCGTCCAGCTCACCGGTGATGATCAGCACATCTTCCAGAGCCATGTCTTTCAGTTTCTGTGCCAGCAGCTTAGTTTTAGGCGCTTCTACAGAGAACTTCTCGACAACGATCAGACGATCCTGACGTACCAGTTCGGACAGGATGCTTTTCAGCGCGCCGCGGTACATCTTTTTGTTAACTTTTTGACTGTGGTCCTGTGGACGCGCAGCGAAGGTCACGCCACCTGAACGCCAGATCGGGCTCTTGATAGAACCTGAACGCGCACGGCCGGTACCTTTCTGGCGCCATGGCTTTTTGCCAGAACCAGTTACTTCAGCACGAGTCTTCTGAGCACGAGTACCCTGACGAGCACCAGCTGCATAAGCAACAACAACCTGGTGAACCAGCGCTTCGTTGAAATCACGACCGAAGGTAGTTTCGGAAACAGTCAGCGCGCTCTGCGCGTCTTTCAATACTAATTCCATTGCTATCCCCTTACGCCTTCACAGCTGGTTTAACGATCAGGTCGCTACCGGTTGCACCCGGGACCGCACCTTTAACCAGCAGCAGGTTGCGCTCAGCGTCAACACGTACTACGTCCAGGCTCTGAACAGTTACACGTTCGTTGCCCAGCTGACCTGCCATTTTCTTGCCTTTGAACACTTTGCCCGGAGTCTGGTTCTGACCGATAGAACCCGGAACACGGTGAGACAAGGAGTTACCGTGAGTAGCGTCCTGGGTACGGAAGTTCCAGCGCTTAACGGTACCAGCAAAACCTTTACCTTTAGAGGTACCGGTTACGTCAACTTTTTTAACGTCAGCAAACAGCTCAACGCTAATGTCCTGACCTACGGTGAACTCTTCGCCTTCAGCAAGACGGAATTCCCACAGACCACGGCCAGCTTCAACGCCAGCTTTAGCGAAGTGACCCGCTTCTGGTTTGGTTACACGGTTAGCTTTTTTAGCACCAGTGGTAACCTGAATAGCGCGGTAGCCATCGTTAGCCAGATCTTTAACCTGAGTAACGCGGTTTGCTTCAACTTCGATTACGGTTACTGGGATAGAAACGCCATCTTCAGTGAAGATGCGGGTCATACCCACTTTTTTACCGACTAAACCAATCATTGTTTCAACCTCTCAATCGCTCGATGACCTGATTAACCCAGGCTGATCTGCACGTCTACACCGGCAGCCAGATCCAGACGCATCAGAGCATCAACGGTTTTCTCAGTTGGCTCAACGATGTCAACCAGACGCTTGTGAGTGCGGATTTCGTACTGATCACGCGCGTCTTTGTTAACGTGCGGGGAGATCAGAACGGTGAAGCGCTCTTTGCGGGTCGGCAGCGGGATCGGACCACGGACTTGCGCACCAGTGCGCTTAGCAGTCTCGACGATTTCCGCGGTTGATTGATCGATCAGACGATGATCAAACGCTTTAAGGCGGATACGGATTCTTTGGTTCTGCATGAGACCAGAGCTCCAATTATTTTATAAACGAAAATGATTACTCCTCAAACCCATTACGATTGATGGGAGAGTGTAACCGTTCTTACGTAGCTCCCCAATTGGGAGCATTGTTGAGTAACAAAATGAGTCACTCCGGTTCAGATTGAACCCGCCGTCAATTACGACAAGCCCGCGCATTATACGTAAATCTGGGCAAGACGCAAGTGCCGTTTAGAATTTAAGCGCTAAAGGTGTACCTTGCGTAAGGCCTCGCACTATTTTCTGCAATCCGTCCCCTTTCTTCTGTTCTTATGAAACCACTACGCAATTACATTTTTTGGCTATTGCCAGGCATTCGTGGTGTGGAGAGTATGCGCTGAAATTCACCTTGAGGTTTCGTTCATGCTTACTCTCCTCCCCTTCCTGCTCATCTATTTTGTTCTCTCAGGTTTACTGGTGCGTGAAGATATTCGCTCAGGCATTCTCCCTGATAAATACCTCTGTCCCCTGTTATGGGCTGGTTTGCTCTATCAACTCTGTCTTCACCCTGATTTTCTGCCTGGTGCAGTGGTCGGGGCGATGGCAGGGTATGTCGGCTTTGCCATGATCTACTGGGGTTATCGGCTAATATTTCGCCGTGAAGGGATGGGCTATGGCGATGTGAAGTATCTTTCGGCACTCGGTGCATGGCATGGTTGGTGCGTGTTGCCCGAACTGGCACTGGTCGCCGCGCTATTGGCGCTGCTCTATCTCCTTATGACTTCGTTTTTCAACCCTGCCACACGGACATTAAAAAACCCACTGCCTTTTGGACCATTTCTGGCGGCAGCGGGTTTATGCGTAGGTTGGCAGACGCTGGTTAATCTTCCACTTTAATCTGCGACTGGAGATAGTTTTGCAGGCCAATTTTGCCAATGAGATCCAGCTCGGTTTCCAGCCAGTCGATATGCCCTTCTTCATCGGCCAGAATCTGGATCATCATATCGCGGCTAACGTAGTCATGGACGCTGTCTGCGTAGGCAATAGCTTCGCGAAGGTCTTTTGCGCCTTCAAGTTCAAGTCTGAGATCGGATCGCAGCATCTCTTCAACATCTTCACCGATGCCGAGTTTACCGAGGTCCTGCAGGTTGGGGATGCCTTCGAGAAATAAAATACGCTCGATATATTTATCGGCATGTTTCATCTCATCGATGGATTCGTGATACTCAACGTCGTTGAGGCGCATGAGGCCCCAGTTTTTAAACATTCTCGCATGGAGAAAATACTGATTGATTGCGACAAGCTCATTTCCCAATAATTTATTGAGATAACTTATGATTTTAACATCACCTTTCATTATATAGTCCCTCCGCTTCCACTCATTGAAGCGTAGATCGGGCTACAGGGATGTCAAAAAAAAGATGGGCGCTTACGCGATCTCTTTGTATTCCGGGATCTGCATCAGTTCATCCTGCATGATTTCACGCGCTGCGCGTACGCATTTACCGCATTGATTTCCCACTGGAACAAACTTGCGAAGTTGCTGGAAGGACTGTGGCTGAAACTGGCGAACGGCCTGACGTATTTTTTTGTCACTCACACCATTACATAAACAAACGTACATAAAGACTCCCGTTCAAAATATGCGCAAAGTGTAAGTGAGAATGGTTATGATTACAATAGCACAAACGCCAGTATACGGGGCGGGAGCAAACAAAAAATGCGAAAATTTGTGACAAGTACAGACGCTAAGAAAACAAAAAAGGACGCCGAAGCGTCCTTTTTTTATTCGGGGATAATTAATTAGCCCAGAACTTTAGCAACAACGCCCGCGCCAACGGTACGGCCGCCTTCACGGATTGCGAAACGCAGACCGTCGTCCATCGCGATTGGGTGGATCAGAGTCACAACCATCTTGATGTTGTCGCCTGGCATTACCATCTCTACGCCTTCTGGCAGTTCGATGGTACCGGTCA